>JAPUKZ010000113.1 GCA_027295405.1 Gammaproteobacteria bacterium | reverse complement strand
GGAGCGGGCATGGTCCTCACCGATCTGGTATACGCCCTGATGGATAGCTGAGCTGCTATTGAAGAAACGAGACTATTGAGGCAGCAACCTCAGCCGGATACTCTTGTCCCTCCTGTAAATACAATCGTACCGTTTTTCCGGGCATATTCGGGGCGCACCCCAACCCATGTTGGTTGCCTGCATTTCTCGGATCAGCGTGCGCAGGCCTGCCTCCTTTATCCCTTGCCGAAAATAGTCAAGAAATTCAACACGATGGTATTTTCAGGAGGGACAGGAGATTATTGCCTATCTCCGGCGGCACTATGCCCTGGACGAGGCTGGCTAGGTTGCCTCTTCTTCGGTGTTCTGCCTAGGCCGATCTGAACGATACGATCTTTTCTGTGGGTATTCTCTATGCAATTTAATGGTGCTACCCATTATTCCGGTCCCGAAGGGGTGATATTTTTCTCTATGCGCCTTTTTGTCGTTGACCCAAAAAGGGCAGGGTTTTCCCGCGACCTCACCTGTATGGTGGCAGAGACCGACAGGAGAAAACAAAGGATGTGACTATGCATTCGAACCATTCAGAGAGAACTGCGACTTCCTCTTCATCGCTCAGCAAAACAGCGAGTATTACTCAAACCACCACCGCAGCCGCTCCCAGGGTTTCGCTTATACGGCGCAAGGAATTGGACCGCCAGTTCCGCGTGCTCTATTGTGCGCTGATGGTGCTGACGGCCAAGTAACAGAGTTCTGTCCCCGGTTCACTTCCTCTCCCTGCTGGTCGGGCAGAGTAGGCAAGCTGTTTAGTTACCAGATCACCCGGTAGCAGCGGCTATCGCACTCCTCCAATCGCCGCTGACACCGTTTCCAGGTCTATACTATGAGTCGATCGATTGATAACAGAGACCGATTCCATGCGTACTGCCCGCGTGTTCGTGATTTTGGTGTTGGCCTCCCTGCCGGCTGTGGCCTGGCAGGAAACTGGTGGCGAAGGGGGTCGTCATTTCTCCAGGCTGAAGCAGATTCACCCGGGTAATGTAAAGCAACTCGAGCTCGCATGGGAATACCAGCACGGCGACCTTGAGCGGCTGTCGGCTGCTCGCCAGTTGCAGACCTCATTCCAGGTGACTCCGATCAAGTTGCCCGCCGCCGCCGGCGGCCACCTGGCAATCTGCACACCGCTATCGAGAGTGGTAGCGCTGAACCCCGCGACGGGAGCTGAGCGCTGGGCCTATGATCCGAAAATTGAGCTGGGTGATGCGCGCCCCATCCTTTGTCGCGGAGTAAGCTACTGGGAAGATGAGTCCGTGGCGGCCGATCAGGTGTGTCGTCATCGCTTGTTCCTGGCTTCCTACGATCGTCGCCTGATTGCGCTGGACAGTTTGAGTGGAGAACTGTGCCGGGAATTTGGACATGAAGGGATAGTGGACCTGCATCCGGCGGATGCAAATTATCCCCGGCAGGAGGTGACCTCTCCATCGCCACCGGCAGTCGTCAATGGTGTACTTGTGGTTGGCTCCGGGGTGATGGATTTTGCCAAAGCCCGGGCACCGGCGGGTACCGTGTATGCGCTGGACGCTCACAGTGGGCGGCGGCGCTGGAGTTTTCAGCCCCTGTCTGTCGCTGACCAGGCCGTTAGTGGTGCCGCTAATGTGTGGGCACCCATCAGTGTGGATGCAGAGCGGGATCTGATATTTTTGCCCACCAGTGCCCCATCAGCGGATTATTACGGGGTGGAACGCCCCGGTGACAACCGCCATGCCAATAGCCTGGTGGCCCTGCGCGCCAGCACTGGCAAGGTGGTTTGGAGTTTCCAGGCGGTGCACCATGATCTATGGGATTACGACCTGCCGGCGCAACCGATACTGGCTGATATTCCCTGGCAGGGAGAGACCGTCCCCGCTGTCATCCAGTTGACCAAGCAGGGCTTTATCTTTGCTCTGAATCGGGAAACCGGAGAACCGGTTTGGCCTATTGAGGAGCGCGTGGTGTCCGGAAATGGCCTGCCCGGTGACGCTGTCGCACCCACCCAGCCCTGGCCCACCTGGGTGGCGCCCCTGCTGCCACAGAGCCTGGAGCCGGATCAGGCCTGGGGGTTTACACCCTGGGACCGGGGCCGATGTCGGGATTTGCTTGAAGGCACCAGACATGAGGGCTTATTTACTCCGATAACTGAAGACTACACCCTGTTATTGCCGGGCAGCCTCGGTGGACCCAACTGGGGTGGTGCGGCGGTGGATACCCGGCGCCAGTTGTTGATGGTGAATTATTCCACGGTTCCAGCACGGGCCCGCCTGGTATTGCGCAACCCCGACGATACGGCCGGCTCGGTTGCTATTGAGGGTTACCACTGGACCATGCGTATGAGCGGCACGCCCTACGACATGGAGGTGGGTATGCTGGTATCACCCTTCGGGGTGCCCTGTACCCCACCGCCGTGGGGCAAGCTGGCGGCGCTGGATTTGCGTACCGGCAAACTGCGCTGGGATATCGCCTTGGGCTCGGTACACAATATGGGCCCGGTCAGTGTGCCGTTTCATATCAACTGGGGTACGCCGACCCTGGGTGGCGGGGTCGCGACAGCCAGCGGTTTGCTGTTTATCGCCGCGACCACCGACAAGACCTTTCGGGCCTACGCGGTAGAGAGTGGGGAGATGCTGTGGCATGCGAGCCTGCCAGCTGACGGGCTGGCCACCCCCATGTCCTATGCAAGCGGGGGCCGGCAGTTTGTGGTGATCGCCGCAGGTGGCCATCATATGTTTGCGGAGCGGGCCCGGGCCGACAGTTTGATGGCCTTTGCCCTGCCTGAAGTTGAACGCTGATGCGCTTGATACTACTCATTGCGCTGCTGATTTCGGTGGCGCAGACCCGGGCCGCAGAGCAATCAGCCGCTGCCCTGTTTGAACAACACTGCGCGATTTGCCACGATCGACCTGAAACCAGGGCTCCCAGCCGTGCCACCCTGCAGCAGATGCCCCTGTCTCGAATTCTATCTGCCATGGAGATCGGGCGCATGGCGGTGCAGGCATCAGCGCTTACCGCGCAGCAGCGTGAGGCGGTGGCCGATTACCTGGCAGCCAGCGCTGGCACCGGGGCTGAGTGGATTGCAGAACACGCCTGCGCCAGCGGCAACGAACTTGCGGCATCGGCCAACGGGCGCGGTAACTGGGGCTATGGACGCAATAACAGCCGTTACCTCGCGTCTGGCGTTGAGGTAAATGCGGACAATGTAGGGCAGTTGCAACTGCAATGGGTGTTGGCAATTCCCGGTGCTACCGAAATGCGCTCGCAACCGGTACTCAGCGCCGGCATGCTCTTCCTGGGCACCCAGAGCGGGGATCTGCTGGCCCTGGACCAGGTGAGTGGTTGTGTACACTGGCACTTCCGCGCACGCAGTTCGATTCGCACCGCCCTCAATCTGGAACAGACCGCAGCGGGCAAGACCGTGTTGTTTTTTGCCGATGACCTGGGCACTGTTTACGCGGTGCATGCGCAAGATGGGACCCTGTACTGGAGTCGCAAACTGAAATGGTTTCCCACCTCGCTCATCACGGGTTCGCTGGCTTTTCACGACAATCGCCTGTTGGTGCCCATATCCAGCTACGAAGTGGCGGTGGCCGGAATGCCCAGCCACGAATGCTGCCGCTCTCACGGTGGCGTCATTGCGGTTGATGCAGACAGCGGCGCAACACTGTGG
>JAPUKZ010000112.1 GCA_027295405.1 Gammaproteobacteria bacterium | reverse complement strand
ATTCGAGGCGGTTAAGCTTTCCGGTACTAGGCTCTACGCCGACAAAATACATCAGGGACAGGTCACCACGATACTGTTCATGGCCTGAAATCCCTTCGTAGTCGTTAATAAAGTCACCACAGCCATAGATGATGGGCCGGTCCTTATAGATTTCAATGCCCTTGGGGTGATGGGAGGAGTGGCCGTGCACGATATCGATGCCGGCATCGTCGATTAACGCCTGGGCGAACTCGCGCTGCCGTCGAGGAATGGTATAACCCCAGTTACCGCCCCAGTGTATGGAAGCAACCGCGATATCGCCTTGATCTTTGGTCCTGTGGACGCTGCGAGCAATCTGCTGTACCTGCCGGCTGGAAAGGTCAGCCAGAAAACTGATCCCGGGTTTTTCCCCGCTTGCAGCCCAATCGGGCGGGATGCCTGCGGTGTCGCTGCCAAAGGCAAACACCAACAGCCGACTTTGTTGGCCCAACGGGAGTACGGCCGGCGCCCGCGCTTGAGTGAGGTCGTGACCAGCGCCTGCCGTGGCCACCCCCGCCTTGTGCAAGGTGTTCAGCGTTTCCTCTAGCCCCGCATAACCCCAATCGAGCACATGATTATTAGCCAGCGTGCAACAATCGATTCCAGCCGCTGTTATACACGGTACGTTGGCCGGATGCATCCGGTAGTTGATTCCCTTGCCTTGCCAATAATCGCCACTGGCAGTGATACTGGTTTCGAGATTGATCACCCTCGCGTCGGGCGCGACGCGTTGCAGTTCGGCCAGTGCATCACCCCAGATATAATCGAAATTCACGGGCCTGGGGATTGGGCCATAGGCGCTTTCGGCGATCTCCACATAACCCATGGCACTTTTCATGTAGGACTCGTAGAGTCGCGGACTGCCGGGGTGGGGTAAAACCTGGTCGATACCACGTCCGGTCATCACATCGCCACACAGAAAGAGCGTTATATGCGCCGGTGCGGACAAGTTGCAGGTAGTGCCGGCTTCGGCAGAGTTGTCAATCATGCCCACACCGGTGCAGGCTGCTAAAATGCCGCTTGAGGCATGCAAAAATTCTCGCCGATTCATGTTGCTCTCGCTACCGGTGAGCCGTAAACCCGTTACCCTGGCTCAATAGTGAGTATAGCCATTGAGATGTCCTTTCAACAAATTATGGTCCAACGTCGATGGCGCTTAATGGCCAAATAGACGTCGCACCCGGAAAGTCGTATAGCGTCATGTTGACCAAGTTCCTTGCAACGGAAGCTGTAGGGAAACACCTGCCGGGCTACGGTGAGTACAGCGCACCACCGCCCAACTCGTGGTAAACGATGGGCACAAAGTCGTTGGCGTTCCAATCCGCTTCTTGCCCCCACCGCGCCCTTCTCGATCTGCTGGATTTGAGGTCCGAACCGGACACATAGGTAACACTTCGGGCATAAATAGCCCTACCTATCCCCCGACCACTCCGGTACCCGCTTCTCCATCCACGCACTCACACCCTCCGCATAGTCCGGGTGCCTGGCCATTTCCCTGATCAGCCTTTCGCTGTCCTCCACTGCCTCGGCAAGGCTGCGGTGCTGGTCGGTGTATATCTGCCGCCTGGTTTCCCGCAGGGAACCCGGTGATACCGTGTCCGCCATGGTCTGGGCATAGGCACAGACGTGATCCAGCAGTTCGTCTGCAGCGAGCACCTTGTTCAGAAAACCCATCTCCATGGCCTCTTCCGCGGTGAAGACGCGACTGGATAACAACAGGTCGTTGGCGTGAGTAATGCCGATCAGGCGCGGCAATATCCATGACAGGCCGTATTCAACCGGAAAATTGAAGCGCCCGTGGGCGGCAGTAAATTTCGCGCCCTGCACCGCAAAACGCAGATCGCAAAATGCCGCCAGTACCAGGCCAACCCCGGCAGCAGCGCCGTTGATGGCGGCTATGATGGGTTTGCTGAGGCCAAAGTGGTAAGCAAAGGTAGCATCGAAAGCCGGATGTACCCCGTAACCGGGCCTGGAAATGTCTTCGGTAATACCGGCATCGTATTCGCCCTGTTCGGACATCTTCTCCAACCCGCCCAGATCGGCGCCCACGCAGAACGCCTGACCCTCGGGATTTCCGGTCACAATAATCACCCGTACCGCCGGGTCGGCGTCGGCTTGCGCCAGGCACCCGCGGTACTCGGCGTGCATGCGTCCGGTCCAGGCGTTCCTTCGTTGCGGTCGTGACAGGGTGATGATCGCCAGGGCGCGCTCTCGCTGATAACTGACTACTTTGAGTTCCATGTTGGTTTCCACCCGGCAAAGCGGCTCCCTTAAGCCATCACCGCACCAAACAACTCTTCGTCACTGGGCAGCCTTTTAGGCTGTGCCAGCGGCTTGGATACGCGAGTGATGTTAACAAGGTGACACCAGATGCTATTCTCGGTAGTGATTTTGCCGCCGGCTGCAACGTGTTATTGCAAGCTACGCTGAAAATGGCGACTTAGATCGAGTCGCCGTAAGGTATCCAGATATTTTTGACCTGGCAGGCTTCCCGCAAGAACTGCTTGCCTTCACCCTGCTCGCTGGACATCCAGTCCCGGGCCCTGCCATGGTTCACCCAGGTGCGCTTCAAATTGCCAACCGACACCTGCTCTACGACCATACTTCCCTGTGCCGTGCCGTGATACCACAGGCCGTCGACCTGATTGTGCTCGGCCAGAACCTTACTGAGCAACTCGCGCTCACCGGTGACGATATTAACAACGCCGGCGGGTAGATCCGAAGTTTCCAGCACCTGATAAAAGTCTGTGGCAATTAGCGGGTAGCGCTGCGAGGGTATGACAACGGCCCTATTGCCCATTGCAATCACCGGGGCCAGCATTGAAATGAAAGCCAGCAAGGGCGAGCCATCCGGGCAGGCAATTCCCATAACGCCTATGGCTTCATTCATCGCCAGCACAACCCCCCTGATGGGCGGCTGGTGTACACTGCCGTCATACTTATCCGCCCAGGCGGCATAATAAAACAAGCGCTCTATGGCCGCCTCAACCTCTGCCTTTGCCTCCTCACTGGAGGCGCCGGTCAAGGCGATGAGTCGCCGCGCGAATTCCTCGTCACGATAGCTCAAATTTTCGGCGATATAGAAAAGAATCTGGGCACGATTGTGGACGCTGGTTTTACTCCAGCCTTCCGCTTTATACGCGGCCTCTACCGCATTGCGAATATCTTTGCGATTGCCCTCGCCCACCAGCCCGACAACCCTGCCATCGACCGCCAGAACCTGGGTGCTATTGCCGCTGTCAGGCCGGGCCTGCTTGCCGCCTATATACATCTTGGCCGTGTGATCTATACCGGCATCAGCCGCGCCCTGCGGCGAAGCCTGCGGCTGGGGCATGGGAATGCCTTGTTCCATGGGTTTGTTGTCCCGCGGCTTGAGATACTCGTACATCCCCTCCATGCCGCCTTCGCGCCCTATGCCAGACTCGCGATAGCCACCAAAACCACAGGAGGCGTCGAATTGGTTGGCGCTGTTAATCCAGACCACCCCCGCCTTCAGTTGCGGAGCGACATCCAGCGCCCTATTGATATTTTCCGACCAGACACTGGAGGCCAAACCGTAGCGGCTGTTGTTGGCCAGGTCTATGGCCTCCTGCTGGCTGCGAAAGCTGAGCACACTCAATACCGGGCCGAAGATTTCTTCACGGGCGACCACATTGCTGCTTTCGACATCCGTCAACAGCGTAGGCGGATAGAAACATCCGCTTTCCGGACAAGCCCCCTCGGGCTGCCAAAGTGTGGCCCCCTCTACCACACCCTGCTTTACCAGGGCGTCGATGCGCTCGCGCTGGCTGGGGTCAATAATGGCCCCCATATCCACCCCCTTGTCCAGGGGGTCACCCACGCGCAAAGTCGCCATGCGGGTTTTAATTCTTTCAATCAGGGTATCGGCAATTCCCTCCTGCACTAATAAGCGGGAACAACCACAACATACCTGGCCCTGGTTAAACCAAATCGACTCCACCAGGCCCTCCACCGCACTGTCCAGGTCGGCGTCATCAAACACAATGAAGGGAGATTTCCCGCCCAGCTCCAGCGTCAGCTTCTTGCCGCTACCCGCAGTTTGCTGTTTGATCAGGCGGCCGACATCGGTAGAGCCGGTAAACGCCACCTTGTTGATATCCGGGTGCTTCACCAGCTCGGCCCCCGTCTCGCCATCACCCGTGACGATATTGACGACGCCCGCCGGAATTCCCGCCTCCTGGCACAACTCGCCGAACATCAGTGCACTGAGACTGGTAAATTCCGCCGGTTTTAATACCACACAATTGCCCGCGGCCAGGGCGGGAGCAACTTTCCAGGCTGCCATTAGCAGGGGAAAATTCCAGGGAATAATCTGGCCGACCACGCCCACAGCCTGCTGCCCCGGCAGCTCGGTTCGCATAAGCTGGGCCCAACCTGCGTGGTGGTAGAAATGTCTCACCGCCAGGGGCACATCTACATCCCGCGATTCGCGGATCGGCTTACCGTTGTCCAATGTCTCCAGTACAGCCAGGCGTCGGGAGTGTTTTTGCATCAGCCGCGCCAGGGCGTACAGATACCTCGCGCGCTGATGGCCGCTCAGTTCTTGCCAGGCCGGCTGCGCTGCCCTGGCCGCCTTGACAGCCTTATCGATGTCAGCGGCATTGGCCTGGGCAACCTTACCCAGCACCACGCCAGTGGCGGGATTAATACTGTCAAAATAGTCACCGGATGAGGGCGCCACCCACTGCCCGTCAATCAATAAGAGAGAATGCTCCTGGTGGTCTTGTAACCACTGGTCGACCTTATCGGTGGCCTCAGGTGCTGGTCCGTAGCTCATAGTCTTAAATATCTCTGCAACGTTCATAGCTGGTATCCGCTGTTGTTCCTGGTCAAAGGGGTTAGGCCATGGGATCAGGCGATGGGATGGCGGTGGCTGGCGGAATAATGGCCGGTAACGAAGTGTTCCAACTGCCTTTCGATGTCCCCCAACAAACTGGATGCGCCGAAGCGAAACAGTTCGGGCCCAAGCCACTTATCGCCCAATTCCTCTTTAATCAACACCAGATAATTGAGGGAATCCCTGGCGCTGCTGACACCGCCCGCAGGCTTGAAGCCCACCTTAAACTCGGTTAACTCGCGATAGCGGCGGATCATTCTAATCATAACCAGGCTAACCGGTAAGGTCGCATTAACCGCCTCCATCCCGGTGGAGGTCTTGATAAAATCAGCGCCAGCCATCATGCATACCATGGATGCCTTCGCCACATTATTCATCGTTGCCAATTGGCCGGTTGAAATAATGGTTTTCATATGGGCCTTGCCACAAGCTTTCCGGTAGGCACAGACTTCGTCGTACAAGGCGCGCCAGTTTTGGGTCAGCACGAAGTGGCGGGTAATAACGATATCGATTTCCATCGCGCCGGCAGCTACCGATGCTCTTATCTCCGCTAAACGCGTCTCCAGTGGGGCCATGCAGGCCGGGAAAGCCGTAGATACCGCGGCGACCGGGATGCCGCTGCCTTTCAGTGCCGTCACTGCGGTCTCCACCATGGAGTGATAAACGCAAACCGCTCCCGTTGTCAGCCCCAATGATTGTGCCCCCAGGGCCTTTAAAATATCCTGGCGAACGGGGTTTCTGGCTTTGCTACACAGCCGCTTTACCCGGCCCGGCGTATCGTCGCCGGAAAGAGTGGTCAGGTCCATACAGCTGACTGCCCTTAACAACCACGCCGCCTGCCAATCCTTTTTCAGAGAGCGACGGTTTTTGAGCGAGTCCGTACGTCGCTCAACCGCACTCGCATTAATGTGGATGTCTTCGACCCAGCCGGGATTAAAAGGCGTTCCCGGATTTAACAGGTCGTGGTCGTCTCGTACGGCGACCGCCGCCTCTAGCGGTGGCGCCTGGCTTGTGTCAACCTTCATCATCTTTGCCATCATTCGCTCCCAAACTCAAATATCATGCATCCAATCTCTCCAGAATCACCGGGCCGACAGGGTCGGCGTTACCACCGATGGAAAAGGCCCGCTGCAGCCGCTCGGCCGCAACAGCCGCACTATTTTTGTTCGCGGCGTGAATAATCGCCAACGGCTCGGACCCGCTGACGGATTCACCCAGCGCCTTGACAGATTCCAGACCCACCCTGAAGTCTAGCGGGTCTTCTACCAGACGGCGACCACCACCCAATTCCACGACTGCATTGCCGACGGAACGCACATCTATTGCCGTCACTACACCATCGGTTTGGGGATAAACCGGTATGATCTCAGTGGCGGCGGGCATATATTTTTGTGGATCATCGACATAATCTGGAGGGCCACCCAGAGCAGTTACCATCCGGGCAAAACGCTCTGCAGCTGCGCCGCTGGTGAGGGCTGTGTTCATCTGCTCGGCACCCTGCTCCCGATTTTCAGCCACACCCGACAACACAAGCAACTCGGCGCCCAGAGCTATCACTACATCGTGTAAGCGCTGATCCTGGAAATCACCCCGCAAGTATTGCACCGTCTCCAGTACTTCCAGGGCGTTGCCCGCCGTCCTGCCCAGGATCTGTGACATATCGGTAATCAATGCCGCAATAGGCAGCCCCAATTCGCCTCCTACCGCCACGATACTGGTGGCCAATTCCCTGGCCATCTCACGCGAGGCGGCAAAGGCGCCACTGCCGGTCTTGATATCCATGACCAGGGAATCCAGGCCAGCCGACAATTTTTTGGAGAGAATAGAGGCGGTAATCAGGGGCACAGACTCAACCGTCGCCGTGACATCGCGGATGGCATAAAAACGCTTGTCCGCCGGCGCCAGATCATCGGTCTGGCCAACAATGGCGCAACCCACCTCTTTTACCACCGCCTGCATACGCTCGTTGTCGGGCTGCGACTGATAGCCCGGTATGCTGTCGAGTTTATCCAGAGTGCCCCCGGTATGACCCAGCCCCCTGCCCGATATCATCGGCACAAACACGCCGCAGTCAGCCAGCATGGGTGCCAGCATGAGGCTGACCTTATCGCCCACGCCACCGCTGGAGTGTTTGTCCACCACCGGGCCAGGTAAATCCAGAGCACCCCACTGAAGAGTTGTGCCGGATTCCTTCATCGCCCGGGTCAGGCTGGCACATTCCTGCCTGGCCATACCACGAAAGAACGTGGCCATGGCAAAACTGGCTACCTGTCCCTCGGAGACAGACTGGTCGACGATGCCCCGAACTATCGCCTCGATTTCCTGCACTTCCAGAGCAGCACCGTCACGTTTTTTTCGAATAATGTCCTGAATCAACATAGTTAGGCCTTGCTTCTGTCCAGCGTCAACATGTAGGGGAACTGCAAGGTGCTCAAAGACTGCCAACGAGACACACTGTACACCTTGTAAGCCGCCAGAGTGTGCCAGATGTTGTCCATTTAGTCAACTTCTTATTACTGGCTGGAACAGCGAAAACGCCACCTAAAGCGTACCGTATAGCCTGTCACCGGCATCTCCCAGTCCCGGCACGATGTAGGCGTTTTCATTCAGTCGCTGGTCCAGTGAAGCAGTGTAAACCGCCACATCCGGGTGCTGCTCGAGCATAACCTGCACCCCCTCCGGGGCGGCCACCAGCGACATAAAGTGAATTCTGTGTGGCTCTACGCCATGGTCCAGTAACACGTCCACACCGGCAGCCGCTGAGTAGCCGGTTGCCAACATGGGGTCGACCAGAAAGAAATCCCGGCCAGGTGCCGAGGGCAACTTGCGCAGGTACTCCACCGGCCGCTTGGTGTCCGGGTCCCGGTACA
>JAPUKZ010000111.1 GCA_027295405.1 Gammaproteobacteria bacterium | reverse complement strand
TTGATGGTGGGTGTCAATGGGGTGGGCAAAACCACCACCATTGGCAAACTGGCCCGCCGCTTCCAACTAGAGGGGAAGTCCGTGATGCTGGCGGCCGGGGACACGTTTCGCGCAGCGGCAGTAGAGCAGTTACAGGTTTGGGGGGAGCGCAACCAGGTTCCTGTGATCGCTCAACACAGCGGAGCCGACAGCGCTTCTGTAATCTACGATGCCGTCGAGGCTGCGCGGGCGCGCTCGGTCGACGTACTGATTGCTGACACTGCTGGTCGCCTGCACAACAAAGATCACCTCATGGAGGAGTTGAAAAAGGTGGTGCGGGTGGTGGCCAAGCTGGACGCCAGCGCGCCGCACGAGGTGATGTTGGTGCTGGATGCGGGGACTGGCCAGAATGCGCTGGCGCAGGCGCAGCATTTTGGCGATGCGGTGGGCGTTACCGGAATTACCCTGACCAAGATGGATGGCACGGCCAAGGGGGGTATTATCTTTGCAATCGCGCGCAAATTGGGATTGCCCATCCGCTTTATCGGGGTGGGCGAGAGTGCCGAAGACCTGCGACCCTTCGTCGCGGCCGACTTTGTCTCCGCCATTTTCTCCCGGGCGGACAGCGCATGATCACCTTTGACCGGGTATCGAAAAGGTACCCTGAGGGTCATGACGCACTGCGTGAAGTCAGTTTCAGTATCAAACCAGACGAGATGGTCTTCGTGACGGGTCACAGCGGAGCCGGCAAGAGCACGTTGCTGAAGCTGATCATGTTGATCGAACGGCCCAGCCGGGGTCAGATCATCGTAAACGGCCAGAATCTCAAGGGGCTTAATGCCCGCAAAACCCCGCAGTTGCGCCGCGATATAGGGGTAGTTTTCCAAAACCACCAGCTCCTGTTTGACCGTTCCATCTTTGACAATGTAGCGCTGCCGCTGTTGATCGCCGGATACCAGCATCGAGAGATCGGCAGGCGGGTGCGCGCGGCCCTGGACAAGGTCGGCCTGTTGGAGCGGGAAAGGGATATGCCCGTTACGCTGTCGGGCGGGGAGCAGCAACGGGTAGGGATTGCCCGGGCGGTGGTTAACAAACCGCGATTGCTGCTGGCGGATGAGCCAACCGGCAACCTCGATCCGGCACTTTCCGCAGAGATCATGCAGTTGTTTGCACATTTCAACCAGGTGGGTGTTACCGTTCTCGTCGCCAGCCATGACCTGGCCCTTATTTCACGCATGCCGCACCGCATTATCACCTTGCGCGGCGGCCGCTTGATTACCGGAACAGGTGAAGGGTGAAACGGCGTTCCAAAACGGCTACTGCGCCACGGGAAGGCGCCAGCCAAAGCCGGACTGGCTGGCGTGACAGGTTGCGCTCCTGGTTCCTGCACCACCGGTTATCGGCAGTGGACAGTTTGCGGCGCCTGTTGACCAGCCCCTTCTCCAGCTTGCTTACCTGGATGGTCATTGGAATCGCCCTGGCCCTGCCCGTGGGCATGGCCGTGGCCCTGGATAACGCGCGCAGCCTCAGCAGTGGCTGGGACAGCCCGGCCCAGGTTTCGCTGTTTCTGCGCTCGGAAATGTCTTCCGAGGCAGCGCGGCGACTGGAAGAGGTGGTGCGACAGAGAGAGGATGTTGCTGCCACCCGATTTGTTTCGCGTGAAGATGCACTGAAAGAGTTCCAGCAGTTATCCGGTTTCGCCGATGTGTTGCGGCATCTGGATGATAACCCGCTGCCTAATCTGATCGTTGTGTCCCCCAGTGCGGCTCGCCTCAGCGCAGAGTCGGCACGGACCCTGCAGACGGAGCTTGCGGCGCAGCCGGGCGTAGAGCGCGCAATACTCGATATGGAGTGGGTGCAGCGGCTGAATTCCCTGATGCAGCTGAGTCGGTGTCTGGTGACGGCGCTGGGCGCTTTGTTGGCCCTGGGGGTACTGCTGGTTATCGGTAATACCATCCGCCTGGCTATCGAAAACCGGCGCGAAGAGATTGTCATTATCAAGCTGGTGGGCGGCAGCGACGCGTTTGTGCGACGCCCCTTTCTCTACACCGGCCTCTGGTATGGTCTGGGCGGTGCCCTGATTTCCTGGGCTGCGGTCAGTCTTACCCTGTGGTGGTTGCGCCAGCCGCTGTCGGCACTGGCGCTGCTCTACCAGAGCAACTTCAGCCTGCAGGGCCTGGGCCCGGTCGGCGGGCTGCAATTGCTGGCTCTGGGCGGCAGTCTGGGGCTATTTGGCGCATGGCTCGCTGTCGCGCGCCACCTCAAGGCCATACAGCCCGGTTAAGACTTTGATTTATATCTATTTTTGCCATTTTATTGGGATGCAAAATGAACTATTCTACGGTTAGCACTCTAATACAAAGAGTGCTAATATTGCGCCCCTGAAATTGGAGATTGATATGAACACGAGTTTACAGCCTGTAGACCAACTGGTACCCGGCGCCAATCTGGGTGCTTATGTGCAGGCGGTCAGTAGCATTGCGGTGCTCAGCGCTGAACGCGAGCGTGAGCTGGCGGAGGACTTGTTCTACAACGAGAACCTGGAGGCGGCGCGGCAATTGGTCATGTCGCACCTTCGCTTTGTGGTACATATAGCCAGGAGCTATAACGGCTACGGGCTGGCAGAGGCAGACCTGATTCAGGAAGGTAACGTGGGCTTGATGAAAGCGGTCAAACGCTTCGACCCGGAACGTGGTATGCGTCTGGTTTCCTTCGCCGTGCACTGGATCAAGGCCGAGATACACGAGTTCGTTTTACGCAATTGGCGGATTGTGAAAGTGGCAACCACCAAGGCGCAGCGCAAATTGTTTTTCAATCTGCGCAGTCACAAACAACGCCTGGGCTGGTTGAGCCAGGCTGAGGCAGAAGCGGTTGCAGAGGATCTGGGCGTTGCTGTCACTGAAGTACAGCGTATGGAAGGTCGCCTCAGTGCCCACGACCTGGCTTACGACAATACCCTGGACAGCGATGACGACGATGCCTGGCAGGCGCCGGCGAATTATCTGGAAGATGGGCGTCAGGACCCGGCCCGCTTGCTAGAGGACGCTGACTGGCAGCAGAGCAGCGAATCGCAACTGCGCGCTGCCCTGCAGGACCTTGATGAGCGCAGTCAGGATATTCTTGCTCAACGCTGGTTGACGGAGCAAAAAGCAACTCTCCACGAACTGGCGGACAAGTACGGTGTCTCCGCCGAGCGTATTCGCCAGATTGAGCAAAACGCCATGAAGAAATTGCGGGGCTACATCGAAGCCTGAACGCCCCGCCCCATGAGTCGTTACTTTATCAGTCTGGCGGCTCTCAACGGCCTGCTGGTCGTGGCGCTGGGTGCCTTCGGCGCCCACGCCCTCAAAAATCGTCTGGACGAACACTCCCTCGAGCTGTATCAAACCGCGGTGCAATACCATTTCTATCACAGCCTGGCATTGCTGGGTGTGGGCGTGCTGTGCCTCTGGCACCCTCAATCCGCTCTCTTGCGCAGTAGTGGAATCGCTTTTGCGGTGGGGATCCTGGTTTTCTCCGGAAGCCTGTATGTGTTGAGTTTCTCCGGTCTGCGCTGGCTGGGTGCCATCACTCCCCTGGGAGGGCTTGCCTTCATGTTGGGCTGGGCGTGCCTCGCGCTGGCGAGTTGGCGATTGCTGGACTAGTGGTTGAGCCACGACACCGGGAGATCCGCAGTTTTGTACTGCGCGCGGGGCGCATGACGGCGGGCCAGCAACTCGCCTTCGAGGAAAACAGCCCACGTTTTGGCCTGCAGCAAGAAGCGGGCTTGCTGGACCCACGCCAGACGTTCGGTCGGGACGCACCGCTGATACTGGAGATTGGATTTGGCATGGGCCAATCTCTGGTCGAGATGGCGAGAGTCGCCCCGGAGTTGAATTTCCTGGGCATAGAAGTATACCGGCCCGGCGTGGGCAAGTTGATGCACAGTCTGGTGGAACTGCAGTTGGACAACGTACGCGTGTACTGCGCGGATGCTGTCCCGGTTCTGCGCGAGTGTATTGCGGACCAGAGCCTGCACCGGGTGCAAATATTCTTCCCAGACCCCTGGCACAAGAAACGCCACCACAAGCGCCGCCTGATCCAGCCTGAATTTGTGCGGCTGTTACAGCAGAAACTGGAGCCGGGTGGCCATCTGCACCTGGCCACCGACTGGGAAAATTACGCTGAGCACATGCTGGAGGTACTCTCCGTCGCGCCCGGACTGGCCAATACCGCAGCGACGGGCCAGTATGTGCAGCGCCCGGATTCTCGGCCAATCACCAAATTTGAAAAACGCGGCCAGCGCCTCGGCCATGGGGTATGGGACTTGTTGTTTCGCTGCGGGGAGTAAACCCTCAGGCGAAAAACTCCGCCACCACACTATCCAGGTAGCGACGGCCCAGCGCGGTAGCGCTGACCCTGGATTGGTCCAGCTGTAGCAGCTTTTTCTCCAACAGTGAATGCAAGGGCGGGTTCAGCACCTTCGTTGTCAGCCCGGTGCGCGCTGTGAAGTCGCATAACTCGAAGCCATCAGCCAGCCGCAGGGCGTTCATCATGTACTCACCGACAAGGTCTTGCTGCGTTAGCACGCGCTGCGAAACCCGAAAACTTCCGCTTTGCAGCGCCATATAGTTCGCGGGCAGACGGGTTCTGGAAAACCGCAGCACCTGTGCTTGCGATAAATCCGTGAGCTTGCTGTGTGCTCCCGCACCGATCCCCAGATAGTCACCGAACTGCCAGTAATTGAGGTTGTGGTGGCAGCGGTAACCGTTGCGGGCGAAAGCCGAGACCTCGTACTGGCGGTAGCCCTCTGTGTCCAGGATCGCCTCCCCCTGATCCTGAATGTCGGCCAGAACGGATTCTGCCGGCAGGCGAGGTGGTTTTTTGTAGAACGTGGTGTTGGGTTCAATGGTCAGCTGATACCAGGAAATATGCGGTGGACGGTAGGCGGCAGCAAGTTGTAAGTCGCAGCGTGCATCGGCAATGCTCTGTCCCGGCAGGCCGTGCATCAGATCGATATTGAAACTGCTCAGGCCGATACCCTGGGCCAGCTCGATGGCCGATTGCGCCTGATCACTGTCGTGTATGCGGCCCAGGGCCTGCAGGTGATTGTCGTTAAAACTTTGCACGCCCAGGGAGATGCGATTGATACCCGCTGCCACAAACTCGTGAAATTTCTCCGCCTCCGCCGTACCCGGGTTGGCTTCCAGGGTCACCTCGGCGTCGGTTTTCAGTGGGATCCGGCTGCCGATGCCCTGCAATATTTCGCTGATCCCGGTGCCGGAAAACAGGCTGGGGGTGCCGCCCCCAAAAAAAACAGAATGGAGTTCCCGCCCCTGCACCAGCTCCAACTCCTGCTCGAGATCCTGTAGCAGCATCGCCACATACTGTTGCTCGGGAAGAACTTGCTCTGCCTGGTGGGAATTGAAATCACAGTAGGGGCATTTACGCACGCACCAGGGAATATGAACATAGAGGCTGAGGGGTGGAAGTTGCAGCTGCTTCATGAATACCCCCGCCGCGGGCGCCTTCATGCATACCCTCGCCGCGGCGCCTTCATGAATACTCCTGCCGCAGCGCTGCGAGCAGTTGTCGCAGGGCGCGACCGCGATGGCTGATGCGGTTTTTTGTCGCGCTGGGCAACTGCGCTGAGCTGCAGCCCTGTTCCGGCACGTAGAACAGGGGGTCATACCCGAAGCCGTTCTCACCGACCGCCTGCTCCAGAATAACCCCCTCCCAGTTAGCCTGACAAATTATCGGGTTGGGATCCTGCCAGTGGCGCAGGTAAACCAGTGCGCAGTGAAACCGGGCGCTGCGCTGCGCGACCCCAAGGCCTGCCAACTCGGCCAGTAACTTGTGATTGTTGTCGGTGTCGCTGGCGGCAGGACCAGCATAACGGGCTGAGAAAATCCCGGGAGCGCCATCCAGTACGTCCACTTCCAGCCCGGAATCGTCGGCGATTGCGGGCAAGCGGCAGTGATGCGCTGCGGCGTGAGCTTTCAGCAGCGCGTTCTCCACAAAGCTGTCCCCGGTTTCCGCGCACTCGGGCGTGCCGAAAGCCGATTGTGGTACCACCTCGCAGTGCCATTCCCCGAGCAGGGCCTTGAACTCTGCCAGTTTGCCCGCGTTGTCGCTGGCCAATACCACCCGTTTGGGCGCAGGCTCCCTGGTCGACCCCTTATTCGACCCCTTATTCGACATAGACCTTGTGCTGAAATCTCAGCTGGTAGGAGCGGCTTGCGCCCTCGGGCAGGATGAGCACATCGAAGAAGCGCAGCTCCTTGTCGCTGAACTTGAACTCGCCGATATAGTAGATCGCCTCGCCCTCCCGTATTTCCTGAAACTCAAAGAACTGATTCTGAAACAGATCCCAGGTTCTGCCCTGCAGTTCAGCTGGGCGGGCCAGGGTGGCCCCGTCCGCCTGGTGTTCGCGTACCGCCAGATTCAAAATGGCGCGGGTCTTGCCCCTGGCGATACCGTATTGCGCACTGATCTCTGGTGACAGAAAGGTGCTGTTGACCACGCTGTAGTGGACCTCATAGGGTCCGAAACGTTCCGACTGCTGGGCGTGAGCGGACATGGCCACAATCGGCGTCAGCAGTAGCAGCAGGATGAAGGCCAGGTGCCTGGGCATCAGGTCAGTGGCTGATATGGTAAATGGCAGTGCCGGCGAACAGGCTGGGGTATAGGCGCGCAGCCCAGTGACCGCGTTGGCTTTGTGCCACCATGTCCCGGTGCAGTATACGGATGCTCTTGTCCTCGCACAGGCTTTCAAAATCCCTGACCGTACAAAAATGTATGTTGGGCGTATCATACCAGCTGTGTGGCATGAACTTAGAAACCGGCATGCGCCCCCGGATAAGCAGGTGCCAGCGACACAGCCAGTGGCCAAAGTTGGGGAAAGTGACAATGGCCTGACGGCCTATTCTCAGCATTTCCTCCAGAATCTGATCGGGATAGTGCACCACCTGCAGGGCGTGGGCCATCACCACGGTATCAAAGCTGTTGTCCTGGAAATTGCTGAGGCCTGCGTCCATGTCCTGCTCGATTATATTCAGGCCGGAGCCGATGGCGGTGGTGATATTATCGTGGTCGATTTCCAGACCCATGCCCACAACCTGCCGCTCGTTTTGCAGCTGCAGCAAAAATTCACCGTTGCCACAGCCCAGGTCCAGAACTCGTGTCCCGGGCTCAATCCACTGCTTGATATGAGTCAGGTCTTGTCGCATCAGTCCCCGCTCCTGACCCGGTTCATATAGGCAGTGAAGACATCGCAGTAGCGGGGAATGGGCAGCAGGAAGGCGTCGTGCCCCTGATCCGCCTCGATTTCAGCGTAGGAAACCGGTCTCCTGGCGGCGATCAGGGCCGCCACAATCTCGCGGGAGCGGCCCGGGGAAAAGCGCCAGTCGGTGCTGAAGGAAATCACCAGGAAAGCCGCTGTGGCGTGGCTGAAGGCTGCCACCGGATCGTCGCCATACTCACGGGCCAGGTCGAAATAATCCAGCGCCCGGGTCATGAGTATGTAAGTGTTGGCGTCGAAACTCTCGGAAAATACGCTGCCCTGATGGCGCAGGTAGCTCTCCACCTGAAACTCGAGTTGCTCCTCCGCACCCTGGGCAAAACTGCCGGAATGCAGGTCGCGGCCAAACTTGTCCGCCATGGCATCATCAGACAGGTAGGTGATGTGCCCAACCATGCGGGCGATGGACAATCCTTGGCGTGGAATTACATTGTCACGCAGGTACTGGCCCTGGCGGAATTCCGGGTCGGAGAAAATGGCTTGCCTGGCGATTTCGTTAAAAGCGATGTTCTGGGCACTGAGCTTCATGGCCGCCGCGATCACGATGCAATGTCGCACCCGCTGCGGATACTCCAGCGACCAGCGCATTGCCTGCATACCCCCCAGGCTGCCCCCGATCACCGCCGCCCAACAGCTGATACCCAGAAGATCGGCGAGCATCGCCTGGCTGGTGACCCAGTCCCGGGCCCGCAGGGGCGGAAAGTCCGGACCGTAAACCTCGCCGGTGGCGGGATTGATGCTGCGGGGGCCGGTGGAGCCGTGACAGCCGCCGATATTGTTCAGGCTGACGACATAGAAATGGTTGGTATCGATAGGCTTGCCAGGACCGATGCAGTCATCCCACCAGCCAGGTTTCTTGTCGTCTTCCTGATGATAGCCGGCGGCGTGATGGTGACCGCTCAGGGCGTGGCAGATAAGTACGGCGTTACTGGCATCAGAATTCAGCTCGCCATAGCACTCGTAGACCAACTCAAATTCAGGTAAACGGCGACCGCAGGCCAGGTCCAGACCCTGGGCAAACGTCGATCGTTGCGGTGTCACCAGACCGACGCTGTCCGGGAAGTTAGTATGAGACAGTACACTAGCCAAGGAAAGTTTTTACCCTGATTGGCATCTGCTACAGACCGATAACCAGCGCCGGGTGCAGGCCCACCGCCACCGCGAGGTGCCGCAACATGATTTGCACCACATTGATACCGATGAATACCAAAATGGGAGAAAAATCCATTCCCCCCATTGGCGGTATCAGACGGCGGAATGGCGCCATGACTGGCTTCGTCAACTGGTGCAACAGGTAGACGAAGGGATTACTGCTGCCCGGCGCGATCCAGCTGAGGATGATCATGGCTAGTAGCGCGAAGAAATAGAAGTTCACCACCAGGGCGGCGATTCCCACCACCGACCAGAGTATCAGCACTAACGGATTCGGCAGGGCGAATCCGTTGAGCAGTAACATGGCCACAATACCGGCAATTTGCACCAGGAGCAGTAGCAGTAGCGCCGCCATATCCAGACCCCACAATCCCGGCACCACTTTTCGCAGTGGCAGTATGATCGGGTTGGTGACCTTGACCAGAAACTGGCTGATGGGATTGTAAAAGTCTGCCCGCACCAGTTGCAGCAGAAAGCGTAGCATAACCAGCAGCAGGAACAGACTGAGAAGGGTTTGCAGTAAATACGCCAGAATTTCATTGAGTGCTCCCATCAGGCCTCCTATCCCATTTCCCGGGACATTTCCCGGGCCCGGTCCAGAGCTGCCTGCATGGCCGCTGCAACGATGCCGCGCAGGTTTGCTTTCTCGAAACTTTGCACCGCGCTTTCGGTGGTGCCGCCGGGGCTGGTCACTCGACGCCGCAATTCACGCAGATCGACATCCCCTTCGGTGGCCATGCGGCAGGCCCCCAAACCGGTTTGCAATGCCAGGTCACGGCTGGTGGCCTCATCCAGGCCGAGTTTGGCACCCGCCTCTGTCATCGCCTCCATAAACAGGAAGAAATATGCCGGTCCGCTGCCTGACAGTGCGGTGACCGCATCCAGCTGTTCCTCCTGCTCCACCCAGCATACGCTGCCCACCGCGGCGAGTATATCGCCGGCACTGATGCGCTGTTGTTCGCTGGTGGAGGCGTTGGCGTACAGGGCTGTAGCGCCCGCGCGCAGCAGCGCCGGCGTGTTTGGCATACAGCGAACGATAGCTGTTGGTTCACCCAGACCCGCCTGTAGGCTAGCTATGGTGATCCCAGCCGCGATGGATATCACCACCGCGTTGGCGGCGGAAACAGCCGCGCTGATGTCACGGGTAACCTGGGCCATCACCTGGGGCTTTACCGCCAGAATGACAACATCCGCACCTGCCACCACTTCGCTGTTTTCGGCTGAAGTCGTAATGGGCGCGGTTTGTTGCAGTCGCTGCAAGCTTTCGGGGAAGGGATCACTGGCGCGCAAGTTGCTCGCTGGCATGCCCTGCTCGATCAGGCCGCCGATTATACTGGTGGCCATATTGCCCGCACCGATAAAGGCAATCTGAAGTTCATCCACGGTGTTTCGCCTGGTTGTGGGAAAAGCGAGCTGAGTATACACGGCGAACGTCGCCTATTTCATCTATCCCTGGGGCCGAAAATATCGGTACCGATGCGCACGATGGTTGCACCTTCCGCGATCGCCGCCTCGAGATCCTCCGACATGCCCATGGACAGGGTATCCAGCTCGGGGTGTCGCTGCTGCAATTGCTCCAGGGCCAGCCGGATAGCGGCGAAGGCCTGGCGCTGGCGGGCGCGATCAGGCTCTGCAGCAGGGATGGCCATCAACCCACGTAAGTTCAGATTCGGTAGCATAGAAACCGCTGCCGCCAGTTCGGGCAGTTGCTCCAGGCTAACCCCGGACTTGCTGGCCTCAGCGCTTATGTTGACCTGCAGGCATACTTGCAGGGGTGGCAGGGTCAGCGGCCGCTGTTCACTCAGCCGGCGGGCGATCTTGAGCCGGTCGACGCTGTGGATCCAGGTGAAGTGTTCGGCGATGGCGCGGGTTTTGTTGGATTGGACCGGGCCGATGAAATGCCAGCACAAGGGCAGATCCTGCAGCAGCCGCATTTTATCCAGTGCTTCGCGCAGATAGTTCTCCCCGAACTGCTCCACCCCGGCCTCCCAGGCCCGACGCAGGGCTTGCGCCGGGCGGGTTTTGCTGACGGCCAGCAGGGTGATGTCCTGCGCCTGGCGCCCGATAATTTGCGCGGCGATTCGTATCCTGTGCCTCACCTTTGTTATATTCTCGGCGGTGGAGTTATCTGTCATAACAATGAGTCTCTAGCACTTGTGGGGCATTATACGAAAGCCCCGGGGAGCAAGTCGCGGGGCGCGATACCAGGGGAAAGCCATGGATATTACCGAACTGCTCGCTTTTAGCGCCAAACAGGGTGCTTCTGACCTTCACCTGTCGGCTGGTTTGCCGCCCATGATTCGGGTGGATGGCGATGTGCGGCGTATTAACCTACCCCCCATGGAACACAAACAGGTTCACGAACTTATTTACGAGATTATGAATGACAAGCAGCGCAAGGATTATGAGGAGTTTATGGAAACTGACTTCTCCTTCGAGGTTCCCGGAGTTGCTCGCTTTCGGGTTAATGCCTTCACCCACAACCGCGGCGCAGGCGGCGTGTTCCGGACCATTCCCTCCAAGGTGCTGACCCTGGAGGACCTGGGTATGGGTCAGGTGTTCAAGGATATCTGCTTGGTGCCGCGCGGACTGGTGCTGGTCACCGGTCCCACAGGTTCGGGTAAATCTACCACCCTGGCGGCGATGATAGATTTTATTAACGATACCAAATACGAGCACATCCTCACGGTTGAGGATCCCATCGAGTTCGTACATGAGAGCAAGAAGTGCCTGGTCAATCAGCGCGAGGTACACCGGGATACGCTGGGTTTTAACGAGGCCCTGCGCTCTGCCTTGCGGGAAGACCCCGACATCATTCTGGTGGGGGAGATGCGTGATCTGGAAACCATTCGACTGGCCCTCACAGCGGCAGAAACCGGGCATCTGGTCTTCGGCACCCTGCACACCACCTCCGCCGCCAAGACCATTGACCGGGTGGTGGATGTATTTCCCGCCGAAGAGAAAGCCATGGTTCGCTCAATGCTGTCAGAATCCCTGCAGTCGGTGATCTCGCAAACCCTGCTCAAAAAGCACGGTGGCGGGCGGATTGCCGCCCATGAGATTATGAACGGCACGGCGGCGATCAGAAACCTGATTCGGGAAGACAAGATTGCTCAAATGTATTCGGCCATCCAGACCGGTGGTCAGCTCGGCATGCAGACCCTGGACCAGTGTCTGGAAGGGCTGGTGGATAAACGCTTGATTACCCGGGAAGTGGCCAAGGAAAAGGCAAAGATGCCGGAAAACTTCTAGACATGGTGGGGGAGGGTCTGGACTATGGATGTCAACAAACTTCTACGTTTCATGGTCGAGCAAGGGGCGTCCGACGCATTTATTACCGTCGGGGTAGCGCCAAGTCTCAAGGTCAATGGCCGGGTCATGCGGGTGTCCGAGACAGTTCTGGACGCGGAAACAGTCCGCAAGACAGTGCTCGGTGTCATGACCGAGGATCAAAAGAAAGACTACTTGGAGCACCACGAGTGTAATTTCGCTATTTCCCTGGAGGGGGTGGGCCGGTTTCGGGCCAGCGCCTACTTTCAGCGCAATAGGTGCGCCATGGTGCTGCGCCGAATCGAGGCACATATCCCCACGATCGAGGAGCTGTTGCTGCCGCCGGTGATCAATGATCTGGCCATGAGCAAGCGCGGCCTGGTGATAATTGTCGGCGCCACCGGTACCGGTAAATCCACCTCCCTTGCGGCCATGATCGGGCATCGCAATCGCAACAGCACCGGCCACATTGTCTGTATCGAGGATCCAATCGAATTTATTCACGAGCATGACGGCTGTATTGTGACCCAGCGCGAGGTGGGGATCGATACAGACACGTTTGAAGTTGCGCTGAAGAATACCCTGCGCCAGGCACCAGATGTGATCATGATCGGTGAGGTGCGCACCCGCGAGACCATGGAGCAGGCGGTGACCTTCGCCGAGACCGGGCATCTCTGCCTGTGTACCCTGCACGCCAACAATGCCAACCAGGCCCTGGATCGAATTCAACATTTCTTCCCGGCTGACCGGCAGCGGCAGCTGTGGATGGACCTGTCCCTGAATCTGCGCGGCATGGTCGCCCAGCAGTTGATTCCCACACGGGACGGTAAAGGGCGACGCTCCGCCGTGGAAGTGCTGCTCAATACACCCCTGATCTCCGATATGATCCGCAAGGGCGACGTGCACCTGATCAAGGAACAAATGGCGAAATCCACCGAGGAGGGTATGCAGACATTTGACCAGTCGCTGTTCGGGCTTTACAAAACCGGCGATATTTCCCGGGAGGACGCTCTTGCCCATGCGGATTCGAGTAATGATTTGCGCCTGATGATAAAACTCGATAGTGGTCCCGGCTCTAATGTTCCCGACCTCAGTTTCGATCGGACCGGCATGACAGACAACGGTCCATTGCGCTGATTACCTGCGCTAAACCCGGAGCCCGCGGGCTAAATGTAGTTGTCTTCCAGCCAGCTGCGCAGAATCAGTTCTGCCGCCAGCGCATCCGCCGGGGAATTCTTGTAGTCGCCTTTGTGGCCGTCTTCCCGCAGCTGCTGCTTGGCGGCAAAGCTTGAGAGGCGCTCATCCATGAACACGACGGGCAGGGCAAAGCGGCCCCGCAGGCGGCGTCCGAATTTCTCCGACCGCTGTGACAGCTCGCTGCTGCTGCCATCCATATTCAGGGGCAGCCCGACCAGAAGCAGTTGTGGCTCCCATTCCTCCAGCAGGGACTGGACTTCCTCCCAGCGGGGGTTGCCGTCGTTCGCCTTCAGGGTTGTCAGCGCCTGTGCTGTGGCCGTGGTGCGGTTGCCAATGGCAACTCCGATCTGGCGCAGGCCGTAATCGAAGGCCATGATGGTGACTGCGGGGGCGCCGTTCAAGCGTGGCCTGCTTCTCCGGAAATCAGGTTGAGATCCACCCCCAGGTTGGCGGCCGCGGCAGTCGCGCGCTGTTGGTAGGGTGTGTCAAAAATGATGGCGCTGTCCGCCGGCAGGGTCAGCCAGCTGTTGTCAGTGATCTCCGCCTCCAGTTGGCCGGCGGCCCAGCCAGCATAGCCCAGGGCGATGAGGTTGTGCTCCGGGCCCTCCTCTACCGCGATTGCCGCGAGAATATCACGCGAAGTAGTCAGGTAGATCTCGTCTGTCACCTTGAGGCTGGCCTCCCATTCCCTGACAGTATGCCGGTGCAGTACAAAGCCGCGGTCCATGTGCACCGGGCCGCCGGCCATCACCGGGATGTCGCGCAGGCGGCCATCCGCTGATATCTGCAGATGCATCAGGATTTCCTCGACGCAAACTTCCAGCGGATGATTGATGACAATGCCCATGGCACCGTGCTCATTGTGCTCACACAGGTAGGTAATACTGTGCGCGAATATCGCATCGGTCAGGGTGGGCATGGCGAGCAGAAAATGATTGCGCAAGCTCTCGCCCTGGGTCGACTCGGTGCTGCTGGCTTTTTTCATCTGCTCTGCCAAAGGTCGCGGTCTGGTGATGGCTAAGCTGTTATCCCTGTATTGAGCTTAGACGGTTTTGCTTGAATTTCCACGTTCGGATAATCTCCAGGCGGTCTGCAGTGGCGCGCAGCTCCGGTGGAAAAGGCGCGTAGGGCGCCGCCATACGTACGATGCGGATGGCCGCCTCGTCCAGCACCGCGTGACCGGATGAGGCCAGAATTTCTATGGTTTCGATGCTGCCATCGTGACGAATGGCAACCATCAGTCGCAAGTCGCCATAGATGCCATAGCGGCTGGAAGCGGTCGGGTAATAGCGGTTGCCAATGGCCTCAACGCGGGTGCGCCAACTGTGCAGATAGGCGGCATCGGCCGCCTGCTTCGCCGAGAGAGAGGTCAGGCGGCGCACGCGCGGGCGCTCGGCATAGGCCTGCCGCTGTTCGTCCAGACGTGCCTCCAGGCTGGCAATGCTGTCGCTCAGTTCGCTCAACTCGGGGTCAATGCCGGCTGCCTCCAGGGGCTCTGGTTGCGGCTCTTCCTGCTCCTGGAATATCTCATCGAGGGCTTCGCTGACGCTGGCAATGACCTTCTGTTCCCTGGTCTGCGGCTTACTGAGTTCAGGTGCTGCACTGATCTTGCGGATACGGTTGTCGCTGAAGTCGGCGAGCCTGCGGGTGGTTATCTCCGCCTGTTCGGACAGGGTGCCGCTGCCCTCCTGGTTGGACTGGGCAATAAACCTGGCGTTTTCCGGTGCCAGTTGGCTCTTGTACTGGGTGAGGGTGACTTCGAGTTGCGGGGTGGCAGAGTTGTTCAGTTCGACGGAAAAGCCGACACCCAGAATGATCATCAAGTGCAGGGACAGGGCCAGAAACAGGAAAAATCCTAACCTGTCATTCCGCGTCGCCCTGCTTTCAGCTGTCGCCATGGCGGTGTTTAACGTTCCCCCAATTGCCTCATTATACAGGCCATCAGCTGTTCGCCAATATCCAGATTATAGGCGGCGTCTATCTCCCTGATACAGGTGGGACTGGTCACGTTGATTTCAGTGAGGTAATCGCCAATAACGTCCAGCCCGACAAACAGCAGGCCTTTTTCCTTCAGTGCCGGACCTATCTGTTTCGCTATCCAGTGATCGCGTTCGCTGAGCGCCTGCGCAACACCCTGCCCACCCGCGGCCAGATTACCTCGACTCTCCCCGGCTAGCGGCACGCGTGCCAGGCAATAGGGCAGCGCTTCGCCCTCGATCATCAGGATGCGTTTGTCGCCGTTAACAATCTCCGGGAGATAGCGCTGGGCCATGATGGTGGTACGCCCGTGGTCGGTGAGAGTTTCGAGAATGACATTCAGGTTTGAGTCACCCGCTTTGACCCTGAATATCGCTGCGCCGCCCATCCCGTCCAGGGGCTTGAAGATGACATCCGCATGTTTCCCGTGAAACGCCTTGAGACGCTCCTTATCGGCGCTGACCAGTACCGGTGGACAACATTGCGGAAACTGGGTCGCAAATACCTTCTCGTTGCAGTCGCGCAGGCTTTGGCAGCGATTGACGATGAGAGTGCCGCGCCGCTCCGCCTCCTCCAGGATGTAGGTGCTGTAGATAAATTCGTTGTCAAAGGGCGGATCCTTGCGCATGAGGATGACATTGAGATCGCTCAGCTGCATATCGGTAGCACTGCCCAGTTGGTACCAGCGCTGCGGGTCGCGGAAAACCTGCAGGGCTTGCATGCGCGCCATGCCTACACCCTGCTCCAGATACAGGTCTTTCTGCTCCATGTAATGCAACAGCCAGCCGCGATCCTGGGCGGCCCACAGCATGGCCAGGGTGCTGTCTTTCTTGTAGTTGAGGGCGTTGATGGGATCCATCACCACCCCGATATTAATGTTCATTGGAGAATCACTGCCGCCTCACTGGAAAAGCCGCTAACTTACGCAACTGCGGACGCAGGTGCAAGCGCTGCCAATTGCCCCTAGAATAGGTCGCTCCAAAATCAACCTTGGTTCTAGCTATGACTCTGTCAGGATTTTATTTCGGCTTGAGTATTTTTTCAGCGGTAACGGCGCTTAGCGCAGTGATACGGGTGCGACGGCTTTACTTCATGACGCCCTTTTACTTCCTGAGTGCGTGGTTGACCGGGGAGTTAGCCTTTGTCCATTTGTGCTGGCAGCTCCTGTTCACGGTACTGTTTGTGCTGCTGGGAGGCCTGCAGACTGAATCCGGACAGCAGGGCCTGTTGATTTTTGCCTGCTCCTGGATCGGCCTGTTGTACCTGCACCGCCAGTCCATGGATACGGCGGTGACGCTGAGCGAGTCCCTGCATCAGGGGCTGGGCGACAACTATCGCCGTGATATTCCTGCCGAGCGGCTGCCGGTGCTGCGCGATCAAATTAATTCACAGGAGTGGATGCGGCCGTTCCACATGAAGCGCGAGGGGGTCGTGGTGCACCGCAACATCCCTTACGGTGATCACGGTGAACGCAATTTGCTGGATGTCTACCAGCCCTCTACGCCGCGGCAAGGGGGCAATCCGGAAGCAGGCTTCCCCGTGCTGCTCCAGGTCCACGGGGGCGCCTGGATGATTGGCAACAAGCAGCAACAGGGCTTGCCCCTGATGTATCACCTGGCCCAACGCGGTTGGCTGTGCGTGGCCTGCAACTACCGGCTCAGCCCCAAGGAGGTATTTCCGGCCCACATTATCGATGTCAAGAAAACCATTGCCTGGATTCGGGACAGTGCCGAGCAGTATGGCGGCAACGCGGATTTTCTGGCGATCACCGGTGGATCAGCGGGCGGGCACCTGTCTTCACTGGCGGCATTGACACCCAACAAAGCCGAGTGGCAGCCCGGTTTCGAGCAGGCGGACACGTCGATTTCTGCCGCGGTCCCCTTTTATGGTGTGTACGACTTGCTCGATCGCGACAATATCCGTGGCGCGATGTCCATGGAGAGTACCCTGGAGAAGTACGTGTTCAAGACCAGCAAAGCCTCGGATGCGGACCACTGGGATGACGCCTCCCCCTTGAGCCATGTGTCGGCGACCGCGCCACCCATGTTTGTGCTGCAGGGCAGCCACGACTCACTGGTGTGGGTGGAGGAGGCGCGCAAGTTTGTCGCGAGTTTGCGAGAGGTATCAGAACAGGCGGTGGCGTACGCGGAATTGGCGGGGGCGCAACACGCCTTTGAAATATTTCACTCGGTGCGCACCGATCACACCGTCAATGCCGTGACCGACTTCCTGGAGTGGAGCTACGCCCGCTGCTCCAGTTCAGTCTTGTAGAGAGAGAGGCCACGGGTCTGGTAGTTGGACAGGGCGTTGCAGTGATCCAGACTGCAGGTGTTTACCCACACTCGGCTGGCACCCCAGTCCCAGGCCTTGCGGATGGCCTCGGTCAACAGGTAGCCCCCGAGCCGTCGCCCCAGGAACTTTTCCGCCAGCCCGAAATAGCAGATTTCTACTGACCCCTGGTCCTGCATTTGCAGCTCAAAGTAGCCCGCCGGTGAACCCTCACTCCAGGCCACCCAGGTACGCAGATTTTCGGCTTCGGCGTAGGCTTGCCACTGATCATCGCTCCAGCCGAGTTTGTCATACCATTGCCAGGCTGCGCCGACCAGCTGGTACAGGAAGCGATTGAATTGATACTGCTTGACCTGGGCCTCGCGGATGTCGATGCCGCCGGGGTCGCTGGCTGGTTTCAGCTCCGCCTGCGAGCGTGATTCCAGGTACCAGACGGTGACTTCTTTCATGTCTCTTGTCTCATGTCTCTTGTTTCATGACTCTTGTTTTATGAGTCCGGCCTGGGCTGCAGTGCCAGCCAAACAAAGCCGCTTAACCCTGCGATCAGGGAAGCCAGTAAAATGCCGGTTTTGGCCATTAACAAGTCTTCGGGTCTGCTGGCGAAACCGAGGTCGGCGACAAAAATGGACATAGTGAATCCGATGCCACCCAGTAGCGCCACCCCGGTAATGTGTTTCATCGTGAGTCCCGCCGGAATATCTGCCCATTTCAATTTGAGTGCCAGCCAGGTGAAGCCGGCGATGCCCACCAGTTTGCCAAGCACCAGTCCGCATATGATTCCCAGCGAAATAGGGTGGCTCAGGTACTTCCCGAATTCGGAAAAGTCTATGGGTATGCCGGCATTTGCCAGCGCGAACACCGGAATAACCAGGTAGGCCACCGGCAGATGCAACAGGTGCTCAAAGCGCTGGGCCGGAGCCTGGACCAGTAGTACCCCGTCACCCAGGGATGACACCAGGCCCCGAAAGCGGGTGTTGTGGATGATGTCGGGCTGGTCGGCAATGGCGTCCTGCATTTTGCCTGCCAGCTTGTGAACCTGGCGCAGGAAGCGGTCGGGGTCAAACTTGGGCCTGATGGGAATGGTAAAGGCAATGATTATTCCGGCAATGGTGGCGTGCACGCCGCTGGCTAACATCGCCGCCCACAGCAGTATTCCCATCAGCGCATAAGGCAGGGCATGCCGGATTCCGCCCAGGTTCATGCCCACCAGAACGCCGGTGCAGACAACGGCGGCCAGCAGGGCATAGGTGTTGATGCTCTGGGTGTAGAACACCGCGATCACGGCCACCGCTCCCAGGTCGTCGACGATGGCCAGGGCAATCAGGAAGGTCAGCAGGTTCTTGGGTATCCGATCCCCGAGCAAGCTCAGTGCACCGATGGCAAAGGCGATATCCGTGGCCATGGGGATGCCCCAGCCGTTGGCTGCCGGGCCCTTGGGATTGAACACATAGTAGAGCATGGCCGGGATCACCATGCCGCCTATCGCAGCGACGATTGGCAGCAACGCCTGACGCGGAGATGACAATTCGCCCACCAGGATTTCCCGCTTCAACTCCAGTCCCATCACCAGGAAGAACAGCACCATCAGTGCCTCGTTGATCCAGTGATGCAATGACAGGGAGAGCAGGTGGCTGCCCAGGCTGATATTCAACTCGGTATGCAGGAAGAGCTCGTAAGCGGGTTGCCATGCACTGTTGCCGATGCCCAGGGCAATCACCGCGCACAGCATCAACAGCACACCGCTGGTGGTCTGGCGATGGATAAACTCTTCCAGTGGCAGCAGGATACGATCGAAGCTTTTTTCCCAGGGTGCCAGGTTAATGCCCTTGTTTGGCATGAGATCGGTCCTCTATTGCTGCAGAGTGAAGGCTGCGGCCCCCGCCAACGGGGACAGCTAGTGCAAATATTAGCCTGCGTGCAGCAATTTTGCAGTGGTGGTGGCGGTCGCGGTGAGTTCGCCGGCCTCGTTGTAGAGCTCGCTGGTCATGAACCCGGTGCTCTTGCCCACTTTCAGGAGCTTGCCAATTGTTTGTGCCTCGGTCACATTAACTCCTTCTCGTTGGTGTTCATCCCAGATCACCCCACCTCGACAGTGACCTGCTTGCGCTCGATGCTGCCGATGCTTGCGCCATACTCCTCGCCGTTACCGTTAAAAAGTATCACTGGGTCGCCGACCTGCAGCCGTAGTGCGCCGGCGAGGTGGCGACTGGCAGTCGGGTCCAGCCGCAGTGACTGGTTTTCCCACGGATCCTGTTCGATATGGATGCGAGGCCTGGCTACTGCCTCAGGCGATGCCCAGGTTCTGGTAAATGCTGCGGGTGGGCTCAACCTGGTTCATGGTGTAAAAGTGAATGCCGGGGCAGCCGTTGTCCAGCAGGGTTTGGCACAATTGGGTTACCACCTCGACACCAAACTTGCGAATGCTGTCGCGGTCACCGGCATAGCCTTCCAGGCGCTGACAAATCCAGCGGGGCAGTTCGGCACCGCAGTTTTTGGAAAACCGGGCCAGGTTCTCGTAATTGGTGATGGGCATCACCCCAGCGAAGATGGGTTTGTCGATCCCGGCAGCCGCACACTGGTCGAGGAAATAGAAGTAGGCCTCAATATTGTAAAAATACTGGGTAATGGCCATATCCGCACCGGCGTCGAACTTAGCCTTAAGAAAACGGACGTCGCTCTCATAGCTGCCCGCCTGGGGGTGAATTTCCGGGTAGGCTGCCACCGCGATCGTGAAGTGATCGCCGCTGCGCTCGCGCACGAAAGCCACCAGTTCATTGGCGTATACCAGTTGGGCAGCGCCGCCTATTCCAGAGGGCATGTCACCACGCAGGGCGACCAGGCGGTTTATACCGAGCGCCACATAGCGGTCCACCAGCTCCCCAATAGTCTCTGCATCGTCGCCACCAAAACTCAGGTGGGGCGCGACCGCAATGCCCTCCTCCTGAATGCTTGAGACAATGCCAAAGGTGTTGGCACGGGTGGAACCCCCGGCTCCATAGGTGCAGGAAAAAAACTCCGGCCCCAACTCGTTGAGAGCCGGGGTGGTTTCCCTCAGCAATTTCTCCCTTCCGGCCTCGGTCTTGGGCGGGAAATACTCGAAGCTGATCTGCGGTTTGGGGCTCATCACGTTGTCAGATTCCCTCCGCTAGTACTTGTAGGAGTCCTGCTTGTAGGGGCCGTCAAGCTTGACGTTGATGTAGTCGGCCTGCGCCTGGGTCAAGCGGGTCAAGACTCCGCCAAAACCGGCAACCATATGTGCGGCAACCTCTTCATCCAGTTTCTTCGGCAGCACTTCAACGCTCAGCGCGGCCGGCTTCATCTCCGGTTCCAGCGTGGCAAACTTGCGTTCGAACAGGTATATCTGGGCCAGCACCTGGTTGGAGAAGGAGCCGTCCATAACCCGCGAGGGGTGGCCAGTGGCGTTGCCCAGGTTGACCAGCCGGCCTTCCGACAGCAGGATCAGGTGATCGTTGCTGGCGCGGTCGCGATACACGGTGTGTACCTGGGGCTTCACCTCTTCCCACTCCCAGTTCTCACGCATGTAGGCCGTATCGATTTCGTTGTCGAAGTGACCGATGTTGCATACCACCGCCCCGCTTTTCAGCGCCTTCAGCACCTGGCTGTCACAGACGTTGTAATTGCCCGTTGCGGTTACTACCAGGTCAATATTTGCCAGTAGCTGCGCGTTGGCCCCGTCCACGACCACACCGTTGTTATAGGGAGAGGTGACTTCAAATCCATCCATGCAGGCTTGCATGGCACAGATGGGGTCGATCTCCGAAATCCTGACAATCATGCCTTCCTGGCGCAAGGACTGGGCAGAGCCCTTGCCGACGTCACCATAACCGATAACCAGCGCTTTCTTACCGGCCATCAGGTGATCGGTGCCACGCTTGATGGCGTCATTGAGGCTGTGGCGACAACCGTACTTGTTGTCGTTTTTGGATTTGGTGACAGAATCATTGACGTTCACAGCCGGCACTTTCAGGCTGCCCTGTTCCAGCATCTCTTGCAGACGATGTACCCCGGTTGTGGTTTCCTCGGTGATGCCGTGGATGTTATCCAGCGTTTGCGGGTATTTGTCGTGCAGCATGGCGGTCAGGTCGCCGCCGTCGTCCAGCACCATATTGCACTCCCAGGGCTGGCCGTCCTTGAGGATGGTCTGCTCAATGCACCATTCATATTCCTCCTCGGTTTCGCCCTTCCAGGCGAAAACAGGGACCCCGGCAGCGGCAATGGCCGCGGCGGCGTGGTCCTGGGTGGAGAAGATATTGCAAGAGGACCAACGCACCACGGCGCCCAGTTCACTCAGGGTCTCAATCAGCACCGCGGTCTGGATGGTCATGTGAATACAGCCGAGGATATTGGCGCCCTGCAGCGGCTGGCTGTCGCGGTACTTAGCCCGCATGGCCATCAGTGCCGGCATTTCTGTCTCGGCGATTTTAATCTCCCGGCGACCGTAGTCGGCGAGGCTGATGTCGGCGACTTTGTAGTTGGTAGCGGTGCTTAGTTGTTCTGCTGTGCTCATTTTGGTTTCTCTCTTTTTCAAATGGTGTTCTTAATTAGATCGTGGAACCGGTAGCAGGGGTCAGTGGAGCCTCGGAATCCGTGGAGAGCCTGCCCCGCTTTATCGGGTGCAACGATAAAGCCGTTGCCCACACTCCGCTGACCCCTGCTACCGGTTCCACGATCTCGTTAACCGGCAGCCGCTCGCAGCGCTTCAGCCTTATCCGTTCTCTCCCACGTAAAATCCGCCTCTTCCCGCCCGAAATGCCCGTAGGCTGCGGTCTTGCGGTAAATTGGTCGTTTCAGGTCCAGCATCTCCACCAGCCCGCTGGGGCGCAGGTCGAAATGTTCGCGAATCAGTTCCACGATTCGGTCGTCGGAAACATTGCCGGTACCAAAGCTGTCCACGGCGATAGAGGTAGGCTCGGCGACACCAATGGCATAGGAAATCTGGATCTCACAGCGATCAGCCAGACCGGCGGCGACGATATTCTTGGCCACGTAGCGGACGGCATAGGCGGCCGAGCGATCTACTTTGGAGGGGTCCTTGCCGGAGAATGCGCCACCGCCGTGGCGGGCCATGCCGCCGTAGGTGTCCACAATGATCTTGCGACCGGTCAGGCCACAGTCACCGACCGGACCGCCGATAATAAACTGGCCAGTGGGGTTAATGTGGTACTGGGTATCCGCGTGCAGCCATTCCGCCGGCAGTACTTGCTGGATAACATGTTCCATCACTGCGGCGTGAATATCTGCCTGGGTGACATCTGCGTCGTGCTGGGTTGACAGCACTACGGCGTCGATGGCTACCGGCTTGCCATTTTCATAGCGCAGGCTCACCTGGCTCTTGGCATCGGGGCGCAACCACGGCAGTACGCCCTGCTTGCGCAGCTGTGCCTGCCGCTCTACCAGGCGATGCGAGTAGTAGATGGGTGCAGGCATCAATACCTCGGTTTCGTTGGTGGCATAGCCGAACATCAGTCCCTGGTCTCCGGCCCCCTGTTCTTTGTCATCGCCTGCGTCGACACCCATGGCAATATCCGGGGATTGCTTGCCAATGGCATTGATCACGGCACAGGAGGCACCATCAAAGCCCACGTCTGAGCTGCTATAGCCGATGTCGAGAATTACATCGCGCACCACCTCTTCCAGATCCACGTAGGTGCTGGTGGTCACTTCGCCGGCGATGACCACCATTCCGGTCTTGACCATGGTTTCCACAGCGACCCGGCAGTTGACGTCGTCCTTGAGAATGGCGTCCAGAATGGCGTCCGAAATCTGGTCCGCCATTTTGTCGGGATGACCCTCCGAAACAGACTCGGAGGTAAAAACTGCATATTGACTCATAATGTGTCTTCCTTAATGGTATTGGCGGTGGCCAAACAGGCGTACCTGAATTTGAAAACCGTTGCGTTGCGCCAGATACTCGCTGGCGATCTCGCGCAGACCGGCAGATTGCGCCCAGAGCTGTAAATCCCCGGGCTCGAAGCCCAGCCACAAGTCGCCGCAATTTTCTCGCACCCAGGCCTGGTCGTGATTGCACAGGTCGGTCACCAGCAGCACACCGGCCGGGGCCAGAACAGCCGCCAGGTCACTGAAAATAGCGGCTGGTGACGGGGTGTGATGCAAGACCATGTTCACCACAATGCAGTCTGCCTGCAGCCCTTGCAATTCGGGGTGGCGGGTGTCGCCGAGGATGAAATCCACATTCAGCAGAGACTGTTGCTGGGCCAGGTGTCGCGCTGTTTCCAGCATTTCCGCAGAGTTGTCGAGAGCGATCACCCGCTCAAATGCGGGAGCCAGCTCCCGCAGGAAGGCGCCGTCACCTGGTCCGACCTCCAGTGCCAGGTGGCGCTGACTCAAAGGCGCGTCCCGCTGTAATTGGGCAACCGTGTCGGCGTATTTATCATAGCTGGCGATCAAATCTTGCTGGGCCCGAAACTTGTCGGCATTTTGCTGGAAAAACTGCTGCGAGGACTGCGCACGCTGTGCATGCAGCAGAGCCAGTCGTTGTACCACCGGGGCCGGTAGTAGTAACTGATCCACGGCCAGAAACAGGCTGTTTTGCAAGGCCGTCAGGGCGCGATGCTGGCTCAGGGGTGCGCGACGGTAGAAGATGGTGTTGCCTTCGCGGCGGCTGGTAACCAGGCCGGCGCTGGCCAACACCTTGAGGTGGTGGCTCATGGCGGGCTGGCGCATGTCGAAGATCGAGCACAGCTCCAGCACGCCCAGGGAATCGTGACGCAGTACCCGTAACACCTGCAGGCGCAGCGGATCGCCACTGGCCTTGCAAAGAGCAGCAAGATGCTCCAGGCAGAGAGCCTCGGGTTGTTCTACGACACGCTTGGATGAGGGTTCGGTGGCAAACATGGTGGGCAAGTTTAGCAGGAAGCGACATCTATATCAAAATATATTGATATAGATGCGTAGGCCCCTGATGTCTGGATCCCGGGCCCTCCCAATGCGGGCAGAATTGCGAAAAATCCGGCCATTTGATTGCTGAACACCGTCCGTTACGCGAAAATAGCCCCCTTTTTCAGGTCCCATCAGCAGGAGTATGTGAATGCCCTCCCGAAATGATCTAGCCAACGCCATCCGGGCGCTCAGTATGGACGCGGTACAGCAGGCCAACAGCGGCCACCCGGGTGCCCCGATGGGGATGGCTGATATTGCCGAAGTCCTATGGAACGACTATCTGCGACACAATCCTGCCAACCCTGCCTGGGCCAATCGCGATCGCTTTGTATTGTCCAACGGACACGGTTCCATGCTGATCTATTCTCTCCTGCATCTGACCGGCTATGACCTGCCCATGCAGGAGTTACGCAATTTCCGCCAACTGCACAGCAAGACTCCGGGGCATCCGGAATACGGCTACGCCCCAGGGGTGGAAACCACCTCTGGCCCGCTGGGCCAGGGCCTCGCCAACGCCACGGGTATGGCGCTGGCAGAGAAAGTTCTGGCTGCCCAGTTTAACCGGCCGGATCACGCTGTTGTCGATCATTACACCTATGTGTTTCTGGGTGATGGTTGCCTGATGGAGGGCATTTCCCACGAGGTGTGCTCCCTGGCGGGAACCCTGGGTCTGGGCAAGTTGATCGCTTTTTATGACGACAACGGAATTTCCATCGATGGCGAGGTGGAAGGCTGGTTTACAGACAATACTCCAGGGCGGTTCACGGCCTATGGCTGGCAGGTGATACCCGCGGTGGATGGCCACAATAGTGAGGCCGTAAAGGCAGCCATAAACGCGGCGCGCGAGGACAGCAATCGGCCTACCCTGATTTGCTGTAAGACCGTGATTGGTAAGGGCGCTCCCAACAAACAGGGCACTGGGGCGGTACACGGTGCGGCCCTGGGTGCCGAGGAAGTGGCGGCCGCGCGCGAGACTATCGGCTGGCCTCATGCCGCATTTGAGGTGCCGGACGACATCTACGCCGGCTGGAACAACTGTGAGCGGGGAGCTGCGGCGGAGGCGGCCTGGGAACAGGCTATGAGCGCCTACTCCGAGGCAGAACCGGAGCTGGCAGCCCAGCTGCGACGGCGCCTTGCGGGGGATCTTCCGGCCGACTTTGCGGAGCGGGCCGACGCCTATATTCGCCAGTGCCAGCGCGACGGTGACAGCATAGCCAGTCGCAAGGCTTCACAAAATTGCCTGAATGCCTACGGGCCGCTGTTGCCGGAATTGCTGGGGGGCTCAGCCGACCTGGCCGGTTCCAACCTGACATTATGGAGTGGCAGTAAAGGAATCTCTGCCGAGGACGCGCACGGCAATTATATTTATTACGGTGTGCGCGAGTTTGGCATGTCCGCCATCATGAGCGGCATCACCTTGCACGGTGGCTTCAAGGCCTATGGCGCCACTTTCCTCATGTTTATGGAGTACGCGCGCAACGCAGTGCGTATGGCAGCGTTGATGAAGCTGCCATCCATTTTTGTTTATACCCACGACTCTATCGGTCTCGGCGAGGACGGTCCTACCCACCAGCCGGTTGAGCAATTGAGCAATTTGCGCACCACCCCCAACATGCAGACCTGGCGTCCCTGCGATACCGTGGAAACCGCGGTAGCCTGGAAGATGGCGTTGCAGCGCACAGATGGACCCTCCGCCCTGATATTTTCCCGACAGAGCGTGGAACACCAGCCCCGCGATGCTGCCCAGCTTGCCGAAATAGAGCGCGGTGCCTACGTGTTACGTGACACCGGGGCACAACCGGACGCGATAATAATCGCCACCGGCTCCGAGCTTGGCCTGGCCATGCAGGCAGCGGCGGAGTTAGCGGACAAGGGCCGGCAGGTTCGGGTGGTGTCCATGCCCTGTGCGGAATTATTTTGCCAACAGGATGCCGCCTATCGCGAACAGGTTCTGCCGTCGCAGATACTGGCGCGGGTGGCAGTGGAAGCCGGGCATGAAGACTACTGGTACAAGTTTGTGGGTCTCGATGGCCGGGTCTGTGGCATGAGCAGCTTTGGGGAGTCTGCCCCGGCGGCGGATCTGTACCAGCACTTCGGGATTACCGTCGCTGCAGTGGTGGAAACGGTTGAAGATATTCTGCTGTAAGCGGCACCTGTGGCTGCCGTGATCAGGCTGGCCATCAATGGCTATGGCCGTATTGGTCGTAGCGTGTTGCGGGCTCTATCCGAGGGTGGTCATCGCGACGCCTTGCAGGTGGTTGCGATCAATGAATTGGCGGATGCAAACACGGTGCTGCACCTGACCCGCTACGACTCAACCCACGGTCGATTTGCCGGGCAGGTGGTTGCGGCCGAGCAGGGTATGTCGATCGACGGTCAATTGGTACACCTGCTCAACCAGCCAGACATAGATGGCTTACCCTGGCAGGATTTGGGGGTGGATATCGTTCTCGAATGCAGCGGCTCGTTTGATGATCGCGCCACGGCGAGCCAGCATCTGGTGCAGGGCGCCTGCGGCGTGATTTTCTCTCAGCCCGCGCAAGCGGATGTGGATGCAACCATTGTTTACGGCGTGAATCACGGGCTGCTGTCCGCACAGCACCAGATCATCTCCAGCGCCTCTTGCACGACCAATGGGATCGTACCGGTCATCCAGGCGCTGCAAGACGCTTTTGGCATTGAGTTCGGGACCATCACCACTATCCACTCGGCCATGAATGACCAACCGGTGCTGGATGCCTACCATCACACGGATTTACGCAAGACCCGCGCCGCCGGCCAGTCCATAATTCCGGTCGATACGGCACTGGCCCGTGGTATTGAACGGATACTGCCGGAGCTGGCGGGCCGCTTCTCAGCCCAGGCGTTGCGGGTGCCGACCCTGAACGTATCGGCCATGGATTTGACCGTGCAAGTGGCGCAGTCGGTTGACGAGGGTCGGGTGAATGAAGCGTTGAGCGCCGCCGCGGAGCAACGTTTCAATGGCGTGCTGGGGTACACCGAGGAGCCGCTGGCCTCCTGCGATTTTAACCACGATCCGCGTTCCAGTATTGTCGATGCCAGCCAGACACGGGTTAGTGGCCAGCACCTGGTCAAGGTGCTGACCTGGTTTGACAATGAGTGGGGCTATGCCAATCGTATGTTGGACGTGGTTCGATACTGGACCGGGCTTGAGTAGCCTGAGGGGAGTAGAGGGATGGCTGTAAACGTGTTGCGAATGTCGGAACTGCCCTTGCAGAACCAGCGGCTGCTGATTCGCGAGGACTTCAACGTACCCCTCAAGGACGGTGAGGTGACCAGCGACGCCAGGATTCGAGCAGCCCTGCCCGGCATAGAGCTGGCGCTGGCACAGGGCGCCCGGGTGCTGCTGATGTCCCACCTGGGGCGACCGGTGGAAGGCGAGTTCGCCAGCGAATTTTCCCTGGCGCCGGTGGCGGCAACCCTGTCCACGGCCCTGGGTCAGACGGTGGAATTGATTAGCGATTGGCGCCAGGGGGTGGACGTGGCCAGTGGCCAGGTGGCTCTGCTGGAAAATGTGCGCTTCAATTCGGGCGAAAAAGCGGATGCTGAAGAACTGGCCCGGGCCTACGGGGGTCTTTGCGACCTGTTTGTCATGGATGCCTTTGGCACCGCCCACCGGGCCCAGGCATCAACCCACGGGGTCGCCAGGTACGCCCCTGCCGCCTGCGCCGGGCCCCTGCTGACGGCTGAGCTTGAAGCTTTGGAGCAAGCGCTTGCTAACCCTAAAAGACCTATGGTTGCTATTATTGGCGGATCCAAAGTGTCGACCAAGCTGACGGTACTGGAGACCCTGGTAGACAAGGTGGACCAGCTGATAGTCGGTGGCGGCATCGCCAATACCTTCCTCGCGGCCAGTGGCCAGGCGGTGGGTAAATCCCTGTGTGAGCACGACCTGATTCCTGTCGCCCGGGCGCTGCTGGAGAAAGCCGACATTCCCCTGCCCAGCGATGTGATCACCGGCACAGAATTCAGTGAATCCGCCCCCGCCAGCCTTAAGCCAGCCGCTGAAGTTGCGGCCGAGGACATGATTCTCGACATTGGCCCGGACAGTTCGGCCCGTATAGCACAACTGCTGCACAGCGCCAAAACCATTCTCTGGAATGGCCCGGTGGGTGTGTTCGAATTCGAACAATTTGCCGCTGGCACTGAAGCCCTGTGTCTGGCAATCGCGACCAGTGAGGCGTTCTCACTGGCCGGTGGTGGCGATACCCTGGCGGCGATTGACAAATACGGTATTGCGGATAAGGTTTCCTATATCTCCACCGGTGGCGGCGCTTTTCTGGAAACTGTGGAGGGCAAAACCCTGCCGGCGGTGGCGATTCTGGAGTCCCGGGCAGCGGGCTGAACACGGGGATTCACACCACCCCTTAGTGGTGTAGCGAGCAAGGACAGGAACAACAAGATGGCCTTAATCAGTTTGCGGCAATTGCTGGATCACGCAGCGGAATACGACTACGGTGTCCCCGCCTTCAACGTCAACAACCTGGAGCAGACTCGCGCCATCATGGAAGCGGCGGATGAGACCAACAGTCCAGTGATCATGCAGGCCAGCGCCGGCGCCAGGAAGTACGCCGGGGCGCCTTTTCTGAGGCATATGATTCAGGCCGCGGTTGAGGAATTTCCGCACCTACCGGTGGTGATGCACCAGGACCATGGGGTCAGTCTGGCAGTTTGCCAGCGCTCTATTCAACTGGGCTTTACCTCGGTGATGATGGACGGGTCCCTGGGAGAAGATGGCAAGACACCGATGGATTATGCCTACAATGTGCAGGTGACCCAACGCGCGGTAGAGATGGCGCACGCTTGCGGTGTCTCGGTCGAGGGAGAGCTGGGTTGTCTGGGCTCGCTGGAAACCGGTGAACTGAAACAGGTCGTTAACTGATAGCCGATGGACACTCCCGCGGCAATGCTGCAGCGTGTAGCCGCGGCGCTGCGGCCGCTGACCATGGAACCGACAATACCCGCTGTTGATGCCGCGCTATCGATGGCCGGGCGACCGCTGCGGGCTAATGAACCTGCGTTGAGTGCAGATGGACAAGCGCTGAAGTCAGAGGAAGCGACGCCGCGGCCAACTGGACAGGCGCTGACGGCGGATGAAAAAGCCTACCTGGAATTCTACTGTATCAGTTTCGAGGACCAGTTTGCCGGGCTGCAACACGCCTTTGGGTTCGTCGAATCCTGTCAGCAGCGCCTGGCAGTACATGTTCTGCAGCAGCCGCAAGCCCGCGGCGTATTACTGCTGGTCCACGGCTATCTGGATCACGTGGGGCTGTACGGGCACTTGATCCGCTATGGTTTGGAGCGCGGATACACGGTGGTTGCCTTTGATTTGCCCGGGCACGGGCTGTCCAGTGGTGATCGAGTGGCCATCGACGACTTCGGTGACTACCGCCATGCTGTCGAGAACGTAGTCAGCGCTTGTCAAAACTTGCCGGGTGAGTGGCGGGTGATTGCCCAGAGTGCCGGGAGTGCCGCGG
>JAPUKZ010000110.1 GCA_027295405.1 Gammaproteobacteria bacterium | reverse complement strand
GGCGTCGAGGCTGGCGCCGCCGGTGGCCTGATGGTGGTGCGTACCGTTATGGAAGACCTGATCACTATGCTGCGTGATCTCAAGCGCGATGGAGAGCCCCTGCTGCGCGACCCGGTAGTACGCGACCGGCTGGTGCAGTTCCTGATGGAGGAGAAGGCTCTCGTGCTCGGCGAAAGACGCGCGGCTATCCCGGCGCTAAGCCTGGATTACCCGTTCTCGCTGCAGCTGTCGGGCAAGCTGCGAAGCTCGGAATTCTCCAGGGAAATGCGCAAATTTGCGGTGGAAATGCAGGGCGCCCGCGGCAGCCTCTACGTAGGGGACAAGAATGCGCTGGCCGGCGGTTTCTGGCAGCGTGCCTACTTCAACAACTTTTCCACCACCATCGGCGGTGGCACCAGTCAGGTACAGGCCAATATTGTCGGCGAGCGCGTGCTTGGCCTGCCTAAAGATTGAGGGAGAAGCGGGGTGAGTAAAGCAAATAACGCCATGAAATTCAGCGACGAACAAGCCATGATCCTGGAGAGCGCGCGGGACTTTTGCAAGGACAAATCACCGATTGCTGCGGTGCGCGCCCTGCTTAAGAGCGACACCGGCTACGACGCTGGCGTGTGGCAGGAAATGGTTGCCCTTGGTTGGCTGGGTATTGCCATACCGGAGGAGTACGGCGGTTCTGAAATGGGTATCGGTTCAGTGGTGCCCCTGGCTGAAAGCATGGGGCGCGGCTTGCTGTCCACGCCTTTCTTCAGTAGCACACTGGCGGCACAGGCTTTGTGCCGTGCCGGGGATGCCGCACAGAAGGAGGTCTGGCTACCGAAACTGGCGCAAGGAAGCGTGGCAACACTAGCGCTGCTGGAAGGTGAGGACTGGGGCGATGAAACTATAGCCTGCCAGGCTTGCGCCGCTGACGACCAACTGACCCTGCACGGCAGCAAATGGTTTGTGACCGATGCCGCGGTGGCGGAATTGTTCGTGGTGCTGGTGCAGGCAGAAGGGAAACCCGCCCTGGCATTGGTGAAACGGGAACAATTGGGGGATTCGGCCATCCAGCCGCATTTGCTCATCGACGAAACCAAACGTGCCGCCAGGGTCGATTTCAGCGGGGTAGTGATTGATAACAGCGCCTTGCTGGCCGGCGAGCAGTTCCCGGCGGTACTGCGCGACCTCAAACTAATCGGGGCCTTGCTGGCAGCGGCAGAGGCCACCGGCAGCACTGCGGCTTGTCTGGAAACGGTGGTTGAGTACCTGAAAACCCGCAAGCAATTCGGCAAGTTGATCGGCTCCTACCAGGCGCTCAAGCACCCCACGGTGGATATTCTCTGCGCTATGGATTCGGCGCGCTCGCATATCTATCACGCGGCAACCGTTGTGGGTGACGGCGCGCTGGATCGGGATGCGGAAGTTGCCTGTCGCATGGCCAAGGCCCAGGCCGCGGACGCGCTGTGCTATGCGGGTGATCGCGCGGTGCAGTTTCACGGCGCTATGGGCTTTACCTACGAGTGTGATGCCCAGCTCTATCTGCGCCGGGCCCAGTGGACCCAGCAGCACTTCGGTGATGCCTACCACCATCGCAAGCGCCTGGCCGGGTTGTTGTTGGACTAAAAGGTTGGATTAGAAGGTTGGATTAGAAGGCTGGATAAGAAGGTTGGAATAGGGCACAGGAACAACTATGGGTCTGTTTAACAAAATCTTGATAGCCAATCGCGGTGAAATCGCGGTCCGGGTGATTCGTACTGCCCGGGAACTGGGCTATCGCACGGTGGCGGTCTACAGCGAAGCAGACGCCGATGCCCTGCACGTGGAGCTGGCCGATGAAGCGGTGTGCATAGGACCGGCGCCGGTGGCTGAGTCCTATTTAGTGGCGGAGAAACTTCTTGCCGCCGCAGCGCAAACCGGTGCCGATGTTGTGCATCCCGGTTACGGATTCCTCTCGGAGAGCAGTGACTTCGCCGATAGCTGCGCCGCTGCGGGACTTACCTTTATCGGGCCGCCCTCCGGGGCGATTGAGCTGATGGGCAGTAAGCGCTTGTCCAAGCTTGCCATGCTGGAGGCAGGGGTCCCATGCATTCCCGGCTACCAGGGTGAAGAGCAGGATGAAGAGGCCCTGCAACAACACGCCCTGAAAGTGGGCTTTCCGCTTATGGTCAAGGCGTCAGCCGGCGGCGGTGGCCGGGGCATGCGCCTGGTGTTGGAGGAATCGGAACTGGCTGAGCTGATCAGGACCGCACGCTCCGAAGCGCAAAACGCCTTCGGCAGCGGCGAACTGATCCTGGAACGAGCGATGCTGGAGCCGCGGCATATCGAGATGCAGGTTTTTGCCGATAATCACGGTAACGTTGTCTACCTGGGGGAGCGGGACTGTTCCATCCAGCGCCGCCACCAGAAAGTGGTGGAGGAAGCACCTTCACCCTTTATGGATAAGGAACTGCGGGCGCGCATGGGGGAGGCGGCAGTGAATGCTGCACGCGCCTGTGACTACCGCGGCGCAGGTACCGTGGAATTCCTGGTCGACAAGGATCGGAATTTTTACTTCCTGGAAATGAACACCCGCTTGCAGGTGGAGCACCCGGTCACCGAAATGATCACCGGGCAAGATCTGGTGGCCTGGAAGATCAGGATTGCGGCGGGCGAGGCGCTACCGCTCAGCCAGGAGCAGATCCTGCTTGAGGGTCATGCGGTGGAGGTGCGCCTGTACGCGGAAGACCCCCGTCAGTCGTTCCTGCCGCAGACCGGTGACATACTGGCCTGGGAATACCCCCAGCGCCCGGGCCTGCGAGTGGATCACGGTCTTCGCGTGGGGCAATCGGTATCCCCTTACTACGACCCCATGATCGCCAAGGTCATAGCCCACGGTGAAAACCGGGCGGACGCCTGTCGCAAACTGGCCAGTGCCGTGCAGGACATTGTGCTGCTAGGTGTGAACAACAACAAATTATTCTTGCAGAATATCCTGCGCCACCCGGTGTTCCTGGCCGGTGATGCCACCACGGCATTTATTGAACAGCACTTTCAGCACGACCCCAGCATGGATCAAAAGGAACCGCCAGCAGAGACCCTGGCGATTGCTGCACTGTTGCATTTTTCCTGGCCACCGGCCTCGCAACAGGGTTGGCACAATCCCGCAGCGGCGAGCTATCACTATAAGCTCGACGACCAGGGGCAGGTGCGTGATGTGAAGCTGCAGCAACTGGAGCAGGGGTTTGCGGTGTCTGTGGGCGAAGACCTTTTCAGTTTGGATTTACTGGGCATCAGCGCCAACAGCTGTGTAGTGCGGGCGGAAGGGGTGCGCCGCAGTCTGCGTTTCGCCAGGCGCGGCGAAACCCTGTACCTGGATGATGGCAATGGACACTTCCAACTGGACAACGTCACCCACGCTCCAGCCGCCGCGATGGCTGGTGCTGGCAGTGGTGAGATCAAAGCCTCTATGGATGGCGCCATCGTCAGTGTGTTGGTCGCGGTAGGCGATGTAGTCGAAGCGGGGCAGACCCTGGTGATTCTCGAAGCCATGAAAATGGAGCACCCTTTGAAGACCGGCGTCGCAGGTCAAGTTGAGGCGGTCAACACCTGCGTCGGTGACCAGGTTAAGTCCAAGCAGTTGCTGGCACTCGTTGCTGCCAGCGAAGAGGAATGAACTATGAGTAAGACAATACGCATTGGCTGTGCCGCCGGTTTCTACGGTGATAGCCAGCTCTCCGCGCGGCAGTTGGTGGACAAGGGCAACATCGATTACCTGGTATTCGATTACCTGGCTGAAATCACCATGGCGATCCTGGCCAAGCAAAAAGCCAAAGATGACAACATGGGCTTTGCCCTCGATTTCGTGACGGTGGCGATGAAAGACGTGCTCGCCGACTGCGCCGCCAAGGGCATCAAGGTGGTTGCGAACGCCGGCGGGGTTAACGTGCCAGCCTGCATCGCCGCGTTGGAGCAACTCTGCAGGTCGCAGAACCTCGATCTCAAGATTGGCGGGGTCTATGGTGACGACCTGCTGGGCCGCGAAGATTTGCCGGTGGCCGAGATGGTCGAGAACCAGACCGGTGAGGCATTGCCGGGAAAACTTGCCAGTATGAACGCCTATCTGGGTGCCAGACCTATCGCCGACGCCCTGGCTGCGGGTGCTGATGTTGTGGTCACCGGGCGGGTGGTGGACAGTGCGGTGATGCTGGGTCCACTGCTGCATGAATTCGGCTGGGGCGAGGCGGACTACGACCTGCTCGCCCAGGGTTCGCTTTGCGGCCATGTGATTGAATGCGGGGCCCAGTGCACCGGCGGCAATTACACCGACTGGCATACAGTGCCGGATTTTTCTGATATCAGTTACCCGATTGCCGAGGTCAGTGCCGACGGCAGTTTTGTGATTAGCATTCCCGAGGGCAGTGGCGGCCTGGCGACCGTGGGTAGTGTGGGTGAGCAGATCCTGTATGAAATTGGAGATCCCGGTAACTATCTGCTACCGGACGTGGCCTGTGATTTCAGCAACGTGCAACTGGAACAGGTCGGTGTTGACCAGGTGCGGGTGAGCGGTGCCAGGGGCCGCGCGCCAGGAAATCGCTACAAAGTGTGTGCCACCTGGCGCGACGGTTTCCAGATCAAGGGCTGCATCATGATCGGCGGGCTGCGGGCGCTGGACAAGGCCCGTACTGCACTGGAAGCCTGGGTCAAGCGCGTCCGCGATCACTACGCGGCGAATGGTATACCCGATTTTCGCGAGGTGAACCTGGAATATCTGGGTGCCGAGCACACCTTTGGACCGCACGCCACCAGCGCCGCCCGGGGCACCCGGGAAGTGGTGGCTAAATTTGGTTTGCACCACGACGATCCGGCGGCGCTGCAGTTTGCCGCCAATGAAATGGTTTATCTGGGTACCTCCGGGGTGCCTGGATTTTACGGTCTGGGCGGGGGCCGGGTCCGCCCCGGCGCTTTGATGCGGGTGCATTCAACCCTGATCGACAAGAGTTTCATCACCGTCACGGTGCAGGTGGGAGAGGCGCTGATTGCCGAGCACCCCTACCTGACCGAAACAGAGTCGGAACCGGTGCCCAAGTACCGACTCGCGGTGGATGAGCCGGACAGCAGCGGTGACACGGTTCAGGTGTCGCTGGAGCAGCTGGCGTTTGCCCGCAGTGGTGATAAGGGCAACAACGCCAATATAGGGGTGCTGGCACGGGACGCGGCTTATCTGCCCTATATTCACCGGCAGCTGACTGCGCAGGCAGTGGAGGATTATTTCTCATACCTGGTGCAGGGTGAGGTGGAGCGATTTGAGCTGCCGGGTATGGGCGCGTTCAACTTTTTCCTCACTGAAGCACTGGGTGGCGGTGGCGCGGCCTCGGTGCGCACTGACGCGCAGGGCAAATCCATGGCCCAGCAATTGCTGTCCATAGAAATTACAGTTCCCGCTGGCCTGGTGTAGTGGCCTCGCTGTTCGGAATCACAACACATTCACAATATCGCCCTCGCGGGTTGAGCGCGGCTAGCGGCACGGTGTAGTCTCAGCCACGCTTACAGTTCTAGCGCCACAGGATGCACACCGCATGACCAGATTATCCAAACTCAGTCGCTCCATCACCGGCAGCGTTGCCATTGTTACCGGGGCCACCCTGGTGGTAGACGGCGGCCTCACGATTCGCAACGCCTAGGGAGAAGTCCATGGACTACCGGAAAACGGCCAGCCACTTCGACCTCACTGGCAAGGTTATTGTTGTGACCGGCGGTAGTCGCGGCCTCGGTTTCCAGATGTGCAAGGCCTTCGCCGAAGCCGGCGCCAGTATCGTTGTCAGTTCACGCAAGCAGGACAGTTGTGAGGAGGCGGCAGCGGCAATTCGCGCCGAGACCGGGGCCCAGTGCCTGGCCATCGCCTGCCATGTGGGCGACTGGGATGCCTGCGATGCGCTGGTGGAGACGAGTTGGAACCATTTTGGCCGTATCGACGTGCTGGTGAACAACGCCGGCATGTCACCCCTGTACAAGTCCCTCAGTTCAGTTACCCGCGAGTTGTGGGACAAGGTCATTGCCGTCAATCTGGGCGGACCCTTCCGCCTGTCCGCGGTGGTGGCTGAAAAAATGGTCGCTGGTGAGGGCGGTTCAATTATCAATGTCAGCAGTACCGCCTCTCTCGCACCCGGGGCCGCGGAAATACCCTATGCGGCGGCCAAGGCGGGCGTGAACAACCTGACCCAGGGCCTGGCCCACTGTTTCGCCCCCAAAGTGCGCACCAACTGTATTATGCCGGGGCCCTTCCTCACGGATATTTCCAATGCCTGGAGTGACAATGTAAAAAAGGCGATCGCGAGCATCGTGCCATTGGGCCGGGCCGGTGAGGCCCAGGAAATAGTCGGTGCCGCCCTGTTCCTGGCCAGTGACGCCTCCAGTTTCACCAACGGTGCCATCCTCAAGGTGGATGGTGGTATGGCCTTCAGCAACGGTTGACAGGGCTGACTCGCTGGATTTTTTTGTTTTAGCTTAACCCCGTTTTTTCCCCGCTGACGTTTCGCTGATAGAACAGATTGCCGATGTGGGTAATGGCAATGCCGCTTACATCGACAACGTGAAGGACCGAGCATATCCGCGGCCTGTCCAGCATGGG
>JAPUKZ010000011.1 GCA_027295405.1 Gammaproteobacteria bacterium | reverse complement strand
AATCTCCTTCCGCCGTTTTCGGGACTTTTTGGAGCGGGAGAATCGAAAGCTCCGGGAGCTGCGGTGAAGGCTGCAGTTCTAGGTTTCTCGTCACTACATCGCGAGCGCGCTAGCATCTTCTACTTCGATGACAACGCCAATTTCAACGCCATACGCTGGAACGACTGGAAGATCCACTTTGGCATAGCCTGGGAGGGCTGGACCGGGCCCAGGGAAGCCCTGAACTTCCCGCGCATCATCAACCTGCGCAGTGACCCCTATGAAGAGTCCCTGGAGTCGGGTCTCTATGCCCGGTTTTTCGGTGATCAATTATGGTTGTTCGTGCCTACCCAGCAGGAAGTTGGCAAGTGGTTGATGACCTTTCGCGAGTTCCCGCCGCGGCAGCCCACGGCCAGTTTTTCCATCGACCAGATGATGCAGCAAATGCAGCAGATGTTGCAGGCGCAGGTGAGAGGGGGCTAACACCTGTAACCAGGGCCCCTTCAAATCTGGTAATTTTGAAGATTGTACGCCCCACACTGGTGCATTGCCCCCTCGCATGCCCTATAATCGCCCGCCTTTGAGAACTCGCGTCATACCAGCTTCGTTACCGGGTTGTCATCGGGCGGTCGAATAACCCCAATACACTATCTCTAAGCAGAAGCTCCGGCTGAATGGCGGCACCCGCACGGGTTGGCACGCTTATTGCTAAGCTATTTGCTGAGAGGAAACCATAACGGATGCCGAAGGAGTAAACCATGGCAATTGACAAACCGCTGCGCGAGCACCTGGACAGACTTGACCGGCAGCGGGCACAGGGCCAGGTAGTGGCGTTCTTTGATATGGATCGCACCCTCATCCTCGGCTACTCGGCCCTGGCGCTGTTGTGGGAGAGCATTCGCAAGCGTCAACCCGGGATGCGCAAAATTGCAGCGGAAATACTGGCCAATATCGATCGCCGTGGGGGTGGCCGCCACTACACCAGCCTGTACCAGGAACTGCTGCATTCGCTGGCCGGCACGGCGGAAGCCGACTGGCGCGAGCGCGGGGAACAGGCTTTCACCCGCAGCCTGGCCGCCAGCATTTACCGGGAAGCCCGCCAGATTATCCAGCACCACCAGCGGCTGGGCCATAAGGTAGCGATTATCAGCGCCGCTACCCGCTACCAGGTGGACCCGGTGGCCCGCGCTCTGGGCGTAGACGAGGTCTGGTGCACGGAACTCGAAGTTGATGAGGGCCTGCTAACGGGTGAGATCGACGGCTCATTGTGTTACGGCGACGGCAAGGTCAAAGCCGCCCGCCGCAGTGCGAAGCAGCACGGCGCCCGTCTGGCTGACGCCTGGTTTTATTCTGACTCGAAGGATGACCTGCCCTTGTTGGAAAAAGTTGGCCACCCGGTAGCCACCAACCCGTCATCAGCACTGGCACAGACCGCCCGTGAAGAGGGTTGGACTACGCTCAAATTTTCTAGCCGCGGCAAAGCCAACCTGGAAAGCGTTATGCGCACCGCGCTGATGGCCAACACCCTGGTTTCCACCGCCGCCGCGGGCGCCACCTCCTGGCTGATGTCCGGTTCCTCCAGGAAAGCGACCAATATCATGAGCAGTTGGTTGGGGGGCATGGGCAGTGCATTGGCCGGGCTGGAGTTTGAAATTACCGGCACCGAATACCTGGAGAGCGTGCGACCGGCGATTTTTACCTTCAATCACCAGAGCTACCTGGATTCCATCGTCATGGCGCACCTGTTGCGGCACGATTTTGTCGGGTTCTGTAAGCGGGAAGTGGGTGACAACAAATTATTGGGCCCGCTGCTGCGCGCACACGGTACCATCTTTGTCGACCGCGACGCCGCCGACCAGTCCCTGTGCATGCAACAGGCGAAACAAGCACTGCTGGCGGGCAAGAGCCTCGCCATCGCCCCGGAGGGTACCCGCAGCGCCACCGGTGAACTGCTGGATTTCAAGCACGGCGCTTTCTTTCTGGCCAAAAAGATGCGGGTACCCATCGTGCCCGTGGTGTTGCACAACGTCGCCGATGCCCTACCCAAGGGCAAGTTGCTGCTGCGGCCCGCCACCATTCAGGTTTCCGTACTACCACCGATTGCGCCTGAGAGTCTTGGCACCATGCGGGTGGCCGCTGGCGAGCTGCGGGAACGCTATCGGGAAGCATTGGATCTGCCCTGGAAAGTTGAGGATCATTTCGTACCACTACCCAGGTTGGGATACCCGGAGCAAGAAATACCCGCCTAGCGCCGGGGTGCCGGCATGACCGGACGGACTCCCGCACTTCTTGAACCGGGCGACGCGCTACTTCAGGAACTTGAAGGCATCAAAGATGTTGGAATAGTTGTCCTGCCATAAGCGCGTGCCGCTGGGCTCAATCCGTTTCCAGCCAAACTGATTCAGCGCGGTGATGGCTTTTGGCGAGCGCGTCATCACCAGGTATTCGGCATTACTCTTCCCCGTTGCTTGTATTCGGGGTTCTGCACCAGATCCAGTTTGCTCAGGCACGCCAGGCCAATACTCCCCGCCAGGTTGCACAGCGGGCCTTTGAAATCCAGATAGTGGTTTGATACGTGATAAGCGATCACAGCCTCCGCTTTCAGCTTGCGCTGGTAAAGTTGGATGGTTTCTCTGGTGATCAGGTGAATCGGTATGGAACCACTGGTAAAGGCATCCACCACCAGCAAATCATAACTGTCGTCGCGGGCATTGTTCAGCGTAAGCCTGGCGTCGCCCTCGATTACCCGTACTGTTGCGCCGCGGGATCGAGCCGCTGACACAAAGCTGAACAATTCCTGGTCCTGTCGCTTCCTAACAGGAACTTCTTGTTCTTGCTTAAACTGCCTTGTGGTCTTGCCATGGTTTCTTACTACTATCCTGTTGATTTTCAAGCGAATTAAAACATCGGTTTTGGGCGAGGCTGGATTTCTCAATTCCAACCAGATACACCCGCTCTTAGGAAATAAGAAAATCTAGCAGGCGATCATCGGAGCCAGGCTTCCCTTGCCCTTCGACCCAAGTGAAATAAGCGGCATCCACGGCCTCGTGGTCGATCTGCACGGCGCTCATGACTCGCCCTCCCGCTGTGCTTCCTTGGCTGCATCATGGTAGGCCGGCGGTA
>JAPUKZ010000109.1 GCA_027295405.1 Gammaproteobacteria bacterium | reverse complement strand
GGCAACTGGTGGTGGAAGCGGGTGGCGGCGACGGCGTCGGTGGCCGTCATATCGTAGTCGAACAAATTGAGGATCACCTGGAAAACACTGGTAAAAATTGTGCTACCACCCGGTGTACCAATGACGATGACCGGCTTGCCCCCGCGCAAGATGATTGTGGGTGTCATCGAAGACAGCATCCGCTTGCCTGGCTCGATCGCGTTCATACTTTTACCGATTACCCCAAATGCGTTGGGAACACCCACTTTGGCACTGAAATCGTCCATCTCGTTGTTGAGCAGAAAACCGGCGCCCTCGACGACCACACCGCTGCCAAACTCCCAGTTCTGGGTGTAGGTCAGCGAAACCGCGTTGCCATCGCCGTCCATCACTGAGAAGTGCGTGGTATCTATACTCTCCAGACCGGGCTGCACAGCGTCGGCGGTAGAAATCGCTTCCGGGTTGATTTCCATTGCACGACGTCGCAAGTAGGCCGGGTCTGTCAGCTCCGCTACCGGCACGTCACCAAAATCCGGGTCGCCGAGGTAGTCGCCCCGGTCGGCAAAAACCCTCTTTTCGATCTCGGCCAGCAAGTGAATATACGCCGCAGAGTTATGCTCTACTCCACGAAAATACTGGGAGGCGGCATCCCGCATGGTCAAAAGCTGCGTAAGCGCGATTCCGCCGGAACTGGGCGGAGGCGTCGATACCACCTGATGTCCGCGCCAGGGAGCTATCAAAGGCTCTCGCCATACCGCCGTGTATTCACGCAGGTCTCGGGCATCGATCAAGCCGCCATGCTTCTCCATGTGGGCGACAATTTGAGCGGCGATTTTACCCCGGTAAAAGTCCTCAGGATCAGCGGCAATGCGCTCCAGGGTTTTGGCCATCTCCGGCTGTCGGAAGGTCGCGCCCGCGTCCATTGTTTTGAAGTAGTGGGCGAAATTAGTCTCTCCTGCAAATTTATCCCAGGAACCGTCGCGCAGGGTCGCCAGGTCCTCATGGACCACAAAGCCATCGCGGGCCAGGCGAATCGCCGGTTGCAGCAATTGCTGCCAGGGTAATGAACCGAAACGCTGGTGCGCCAACTGCATACCCTTGACCGTGCCTGGCACACCCACCGCAAGTACACCGACCAGGGACCGGGTCTGGACGAACTCTCCTTTTTCGTCGAGGTACATGTCCCGGTGGGCAGCCAGCGGCGCTTTTTCGCGAAAATCCAGAAATACCGATTCGCCATCAATGTGGGCAACCATGAAACCGCCACCGCCGATGTTGCCTGCTTCCGGGTAGGTCACCGCCAGGGCGAAGGTCGCTGCAATCGCCGCGTCAACAGCATTGCCTCCCAGCTCCAGTATCTCGACGCTGGCCTGTGCGCCGTAGCGATCCGGCATGGCTACGGCGGCGGTACGCAGACCGCTGACAGTGGGCGCTGCGGTAGCGCCGCCGACAAAAAGAAGAACTGTGAGTACGGGGTAAAACAGGATTCTGAGCATGGCGCCTAGTATGCACAGATTTAGTAGATTTACTATGCTACGAGCCGCTTCAAAGTGCCCCTGAGAGCCCGTGGTCTACCAGATCCACGCTACCAACCCTAGTTGATATCAACCGCATGCTCTTTCAATTTATCCAGCGGCACTATTTCCAGGGCGCGCTTGTGTGTACGCATCAGAAAAACTCTGGGCGCCATGTCCTGTGCGTAGGCTTCGAGCCAGCGTGCTGCACAGAGACACCAGCTATCACCAGGATTTAATCCCGGAAATCCGAACTCCGGCATTGGCGTGGAGAGATCGTTGCCGCGGAAGCGGGAATACTGCAAAAATTCCTGGGTCAGTTGCACGCACACGGTATGGGAGCCCAGGTCTTCATCACAGGTATTACAGCAGCCATCGCGAAAAAAGCCGGTAGCCGGATCGCTTCCGCAAGGGATTAGAGGCTCATCGAATACGTTGACTGATTTATCCATTTGACCTGTAATCTCGACAGTTTAGACAGTAAAGCCTGGCTAGCGTCTTAATACCATGAACCACCTGCCAATGTTAAGCACATTGGCCAGCGCGGCGGCAAAATAGGTCATGGCCGCGGCCTTCAGGATCTTGCGCACAGCCGGAATCGCTGATTCGTCGACGTACTCGCCATCGATCAGAATTGGCAAGGCTTTGTTGAAACTTGCATCCCATTCCTCAGGTAAGATTACCAAATAAGACAGGGCCCCGGCGAGTTGTAGTAACAGGCTCAAGCCGATGACCAGGCCCACCGCCCATGGCGAACGTAGTACCAGGCCAATTATCGGAACAGACCACATGATCGCAACGCCCGCCAGATTCAATGCGCGGGCAGTTGGCAGATAGCGCTTGCGCAATTCGAATATTTTTTCCTGCCGGTGAAACTGAATGGCGTGACCCACTTCATGTGCCGCCACCGCGATCGCCGTCAGCGACTTGCCGTTGAAATTGTCAGGACTCAGCCTTACCGCTCCCGCCACCGGATCGAAGTGATCCTGAAAGGGTTTGGTTTCTTCTACCTTGATGCCCTCGAGCTCGAAACGTTTGACCAGGTGCTGGGCCAGTTCACCTCCAGTACCGGGCAGTCCGGGAATCTCGGTACTGTACTTTCTCATCACCAGCCGCACCCAGAACGAGGGCACATACACCAGGATCGCGAGCATGACAACTATGATGGACAACAACACCGCAGGCCCGACCTAGCTGCCGCCCTGTTCAAGTATCCCAAGGCTGG
>JAPUKZ010000108.1 GCA_027295405.1 Gammaproteobacteria bacterium | reverse complement strand
GGGCGATTCATAAAGCCAGATCTGTTGTTGCTCACCGACCAAGCGACCTCGGTGTTGGACACAAAATGGAAGCTTATCCATCAGGCTAAGGCGACCAGTGATGATAAGTACGACTTGAGTCAGTCAGATTTCTCTCAGCTGGCGGCGTATGGGGATAAGTATCAGCAGGAAGGATAGGAAATTCAACGCCACTATGCGCTGAAATGTACTCTTCGCTCATCCTTAATTCAAATGACAAAACGCCGTCGCTCCTCGATTTCCACCCGAGTCCCCGCCGTTCCACCCTCAACTCGCCGCAAACACGCCCAAAAATGCGCCACAGCCAGATGCCAGGCCAAAGAGACCCGCACTGAGAGCATGGACACTCAGCGTCCTGGCCCCTGTGTGGGTCACCAGCTTACGGTTTGATCGACCTCGAACTCTGCTGCGTGCTCAGGAAGCCAGACATCCGGGATCTTCAGTCCGGAGTTGTCCGACCTGACGCTCTATGTGATCGATGTGTCCGCGGGGGACAAAATTCCGCGCAAGGGCGGACCGGGTATCACCCGCTCGGACCTGCTGATCATCAACAAGACGGATCTGGCGCCGCTGGCGGAGCGACAGGCGGCCCCCTAGTACTCCACCAACATGTTCTCAATCGTCGGCGAGGATGCGAATAGCTATCGCCGCAGCCGAGGTGCGGTTGCCCACCTCCAGTTTGCGAAAAATCTGTTGCAGGTGCTTGTTGATGGTGCGTGGGCTGATCGCCAGTATCTGGGCGATTTCTCGGTCGGTTTTGCCGTTGCCAATCCAGTACAGCACTTCCGATTCGCGTTCGGTCAGCGGCAGGGCCGTTTTCAACTGCTCTGCGCCGGAGGGTGCCGCGGCATCTCGTAACTTCAGCAACACTTCGTGTTTGCCTGCGCGCTCCAGCAAACGGACCTCCAGGGGATGGGCGAGGCCGCTCAGTTTCAAGGATTGGTTGGGCCGGGGGTCGTGGGCCAGCCAGCTGAGCAATTGTGAGGCCATTTCCGTGTTTTGCCAGCTGTCGCTGACCTGGGCATGCTCGAAAAGTGCTTTGGTTTGTGGGGTAGCCCAGACAATTCTGCCGTTCCCGTTGATGGTGAACAGGTGCTGTCCGGTGGTATCCAGTGCACTGTGGGCACTGGCAGTCCGGTGGGCGTTTCTGCGGTGAACGCGCATGCGCGCGGTCAGCTCATCGGGGTTGATGGGCTTGCTCAGGTAATCGACACCGCCGCAATCCAGGGCCTTGATAATGCTGTTTGTGTCGCTGAGTCCGGTCATGAAAATGACTGGAATTTCCGTCAGGGCGGGATTGGCTTTTAGTTGCTGGCAAGTTTCGAAACCGTCCAGCTTCGGCATGACGGCATCCAACAGAATAATATCCGGCGTGATTTTTTCGGCAATGGTAATGGCCTGTTTCCCGTCCAGCGCCACCAACACGGTATAGCCCGCCTGCTCCAGGACTTCATTGAGCAGGCTGAGGGTTTCCGGGGAGTCATCCACCACCAGGACAACCGCGTCATTGTCGTTGCTGCTGGACATCAATGGTTTTTCTCCAACAGCTCCACCATTTTCTCGAGCCGGGCCTCGCGGGCCAGGTGGTTCAGATAGTCCAGCAGTTCGACATCCGCGACACCGCTGGCTTCCAGCTCTGTCAGTTGGCCTTTGACACCCTTGAGATAGCCGATTTCTGCGTAAGCGCGCAGTTTAACGAACCCGGGATGTTCAGGAATCACCGGGTTTTGCGGCAGGTTCACGCCCCGGTCGCTAGCGGTTACGGCGCTGTTCTCGTAGTGCCACTCCAGCTTCAGCAATTTGGCGATTTTTTCCTGCAAGCTTGCCAACTTGATGGGCTTGACCATAAAATCGTTGTGGTAGCTGCCCTGCTCAAAGTTGTCGTGACGCTCATGGGCATCGGCGGAAATCATCATGATCGGTGAACCCACACCCTTCGACCGCAGTGTTTTGGCTAACTCAAGCCCATCGATACCAGGCAGGGAGACATCGATCAAAAACAAGTCCGGGCTGCAATCTGCGATGACCTCCAGACAGCCATCGGCGTCCTGTGCCTCCAGTACTTCAAACCCCAGGGGGGAAAACAGGTCCGTGATCAGGCCGCGGTGATAGGGCTCGTCGTCCACTACCAGGAGGGTACGCCGCGGGCCATCATATCCGGTGATAGACGTCTGCGGGGGCATTGCCAGGTGCGGCGTATCGATGCGCGATAGCATCATCAGCAGGGTAAAACGGCTGCCCTTGCCCAGCTCGCTGGTCACTGCGATGTCGCCACCCATAACTTCCGCCAGCAGTTTTACGATAGTCAACCCCAGGCCGGTGCCGGGTACGTGGGGGACACCGGGTTTGCGCACCCGCTCAAAGGGGTTGAAGATGCGGGCAAGATCGTCTTCCGCAATGCCGACTCCGGTATCCGTTACGGTAAACTCCGCGACATGGCTGCGGTAGCGGACACTAAAGCTGACCTCTCCGCTATGGGTAAATTTGACCGCATTGGAAAGCAGGTTGATCAGGATTTGCCGCAGGCGTTTTTCATCGCTGTTGATGTAGCGGGGGAGTTGGCTGACACAGTCGTACTGAAAAGTGACGGATTTTGCTTCGGCTTGCAGGCGGAACATGTCGACCAACTCTGTCAATAAGGTATGCAGGTCCACTTGTTCACGGCGGATATCCAGTCGGCCGGCCTCGATTTTCGAGATATCCAGCAGTCCCTCGATAAGGTCGGCCAGATACTCACCACTGCGTCGCAGGATATTGATGGATTCCCTGGATTCCTTCGGGATGTTTTTATCGCGGCTCAGTAACTGGGCGTAGCCGAGAATCGACTGCAATGGGGTGCGCAACTCGTGGCTGATGCCCGAGAGGTAGCGACTCTTGGCAAGATTGGCCGCCTCAGCCAGTTCCTTGGCCTCCTGCAGTTCGCGGTCTGTTTCCTGGTGGGCCTCAATCTCCGCCATGAGCAACTGGTTTTGGCGGTTGGACTCTTCCTGGGCCACAACCCGGCTCTCCTGCGTCAACAGGAACAACCAGGCCAGCACACCGGAGATGATCATGAAGATGAAGAACACGGTCCAGAGAGTGTTGCCGATCAGGGCGGCAATCTGTTCACTTTGGATGCTGACGTGGTAGTAGACCAGGGTTAACAGGGCGGCATTGATCAGGGAAATAATACCCAGAATGGCGAGATAGTGGCCGAGCCTGGAGTCGATCAGGGCGACCACCGGTTGTGGCATGAATTTGCCGATCCAGTGGGTCAGCTGGCGGGAGATACGGGCATCAGGTTTGCAGCTGTCGAGGCAGCGCCCGTCCAGGGAACAGCACAGAGAACAAATCGCGCCCTGGTAAGCGGGGCAATAGCTCATATCCTCGTGTTCGAAGGTATTCTCACAGATACAGCATTCGTGAGCCAGGTCCGGTCCTTCCGGCAGAGAGGGTTTCCTGGCGATGTAGTAACGCCCGCGGGTCTGGTAGGCGATTAGCGGCGCCATAACCAAGGTTGTCGCCAGCGTGAGAAAGTGGGCCAGCGCTTGCAGGGTTTCGCCGAACCAGCCGAGGTAGGCGCACAGCCCTGTCACCGCAGCGGTGAGCATGGAGCCCAGTCCCACGGGATTGATGTCGTAGAGGTGGGCGCGTTTGAACTCCAGCTTGGCCGGACTCAATTTCAGGGCCTTGTTGATCGTCAGATCGGCGAAGATGGTGCCCAACCAGCTAACGGCGATGATCGCGAACACGCCGAGGATATTTTCCAGTACCTGGTAGATACCCAGCTCCATCAATAGCAGGGCGATGACCACATTGAACACCAGCCATACCACTCGACCGGGATGGCTATGGGTAAGCCGTGAGAAAAAATTTGACCAGGCGATAGAGCCGGCGTAGGCGTTGGTCACGTTAATCTTCATCTGCGAAATAATGACCATGAGTCCAGCCAGCGCCAGTGAAACCGTAGGGGAGTGAGTGATGTAACTGAACGCCGTCTGGTACATATGCGTCGGGTCGGTGGCCAATTCCATCGACATGCCGCGGGTGAATGCCAGCCAGGCGAGAAACGAACCCATCAGCATCTTAACGATCCCGATCAATATCCAACCGGGACCGGCGGCGATCAGCGCTGTCCACCACCGAAGTTTGGAGATACTGCTCGCGGGGGGCAGGAAGCGCAGGTAATCGACTTGCTCGCCAATCTGTGCCACCAGGGCGAACACTACCGCGGATGCCGCGCCGAACAGCACCAGGTCAAATCCGGGGGCCGGCCCCGCCTGCAAGCCCTGGTACTGGGTCCAGTCCTCCACGCTGGAAATTTCGAAATACACCACCGCGAACAGCGCCAGGCACTGCAGTACCGCCCAGACAGGTTGGGTGCCGAGCTGGAATTTGCTGATAAAGGTGATGCCGTGGGTCACGATGGGCACCACCGCCAACGCACAGAGGACATAGCCAATGACGACGGGGATGCCAAACAGGGCCTTGAGGGCCATGGCCATGATGGCGGCTTCGATGGCGAAAAAGATAAAGGTAAACGACGCGTAGATCAGCGAGGTGATGGTCGAACCGAGATAACCAAAACCTGCGCCCCGGGTCAGCAGATCGATATCCAGCCCGTGCTTGGCGGCGAAGTAGCTGATCGGAAAGCCGGTAACGAAAATCACCAGCCCCACCGTCAACATCGCAGCAACCGCATTGGTAAATCCGTAGTTCAGCGTAATGGCCCCTCCGATAACCTCCAGCGCCAGAAAGGCGGTTGCTCCCAGTGCGGTCATCGACACCTGGCCGGCAGTCCAGCGCCGTGCCTTCTTGGCGGTAAAACGCAACGCGTAATCCTCCAGTGTCTGGTTGGCTACCCACTGGTTGTACTGGCGTCGGACGCGGAAGATGTGCTGCGTTGCTCGCATTGCTGCTATAGATTTCTGGTGGATAGGCAGCATAAACGCTATGTCCCGGCTTCGCTACTCCACTCGACTCACCGCAGATTACCTTCAATTCAGTAAACCACTGATCATACTTGTGTATTTTAAACAGTATTTTATCCAGACACCTGAAATCCCCATCCTTCTCGATCGCCGAATAACACGGTAACAGCAATCACCCTGGCACCGCCCTGTGAAACGGCACCCCATGGGCAGATGGCTTGGAATATTGCCAGATCAAGGGAAAAAATCTTCAGGCTCTCCCCCGAACGCGCACCGGACCACTTCTCATTAGAGTACCCGGTCCGGGTGCTACCATGTTCCCGGGAGCTGAACCGGGAGTGAATCGCGATGCGAGAGTGGCTGCAACACGCAGCGATGAAAACTGCCGATTGGTTCGTGGCGGGGATTCCGCAACCAGTGCCGACCCTGGACGCCCTGCGCAACTGCAAAATCATTGCCCACCGGGGCGAGCACGACAACCTTTCGGTCATGGAAAACACCTTTCCCGCCTTTGAGCGGGCGAGGGCCAGTGGGGTGTGGGGTATAGAGTGCGATATTCGCTGGACCGCGGACCTGGTGCCGGTTATCAGTCACGACCCCAGCGGCGAGCGCCTGTTTGGCCCCCCCGATCTGCTTCGCACTCTGTCCTTCGCACAAGTTCAGGCACAACTGCCGCTGATCCCATCATTGGCGGATCTGGTGTCCCAATATGGCGGCAATACCCACTTGATGCTGGAGATCAAGTCGGAACACTACCCACAGCCGGCACAGCAGAAGCAGATATTGCGGGACCAGCTCTCGGCCTTGGTGCCTGGGCGGGATTACCATTTTCTGGCGCTCGATCCTGGTTTGTTCGAAAAAGTGGATTTTGTGCCGCGCGAAACCTGCTTCCCGGTATCGCAGCTCAACGCTGCCCGGCTGAGCAAAGCCTGCCTCGATATGGAATTTGGTGGCCTGACCGGCCACTTTCTGCTGCTGTCCAATCGACTGAAACGGCGCCATACGGCGGCCGGGCAGCGCATCGGGACGGGCTTTATCAGTTCGCGGAATTGCCTGTTCCGGGAATTGAACCGGGGGGTTGAATGGATCTTCAGTAACGACGCCGTCAAGCTCCAGGCCATCCTGAATCGCCACCTGAAAGGACGTGACTAATTCGCTGGCATCTGCGTTGGCTCTGCTACACTTGAAGTATCCGCTCAATAACAATTCAACTGCGGGAAAGGCCCATGCCGAAAAAAAGTCAAGTGATACAGGATCCGTTTCTCAATGCGCTGCGCAAGGAGCGCATTCCGGTCTCCATTTTCCTGGTCAACGGGATTAAGTTGCAGGGAACCATTGAAGACTTCGACCCCTTCATTGTGGCATTGAAGAATGTCACCACCCAGATCATCTACAAGCACGCAATTTCTACCATCATGCCCTCCCGTAACCCCTCGATATCTCTGGATGGCAGCGACGGATAGTTGTGCCCGCGCACTGCGCGAGCTGTCGGATCAGCGCATCCCAGCAGGCCCCGATGCCATGTGTCACATACGGATATCCTTTCTCGGCTTCGCCTGGCAGTTTGCGGCTATACTGAGGCTATACGCAAGGCGGTCCTTGTCGATGGGGTGGCATTAGTCGGCCTGAATGTGGCTCTGCTTCTCTATGTCATCACGCCTCGCTGAAGGGTCACTCGCGGAGCAGAGCAGGAAACCGCTATGGGTACGGTAACGTATATCACCAGGACACACTTCGCCGTGGGCGAACTGGTGCATCACCGGCTGTTCGACTATCGCGGGGTTGTGGTAGACGTCGATCCGGATTTTCAGGGTTCAGATGCCTGGTATGATTCCGTCGCCAAATCCCGCCCGCCCAAGGACAAACCCTGGTACCACGTGCTGGTTCATGAGGCGTTGCACACGACCTACGTGGCGGAAAGAAATCTGGAGCGGGATGCGGCCTCGGACCCCATCCTGCATCCCCTGCTCCAGCACTTCTTTTCCCGATTCGAAAATGGTCGCTATATCAGTCAGGACCGGGCGAACTGAGGCGGTGTACAGGAAGCATAAACACTAGGTCCCGGCTTCGGCTTCCTGCGTCGCTCTACCGCCGGGATGCCGGACCACTGCATCCATGCAGTCGAATACCTGCGAGAGCCTGCCCCGCGGATGGCCGCCCCTTGCTACGTTTATCCGCCTCACAGTGTGTTATCGTTTGTTGTACCGCCGTTGTCGATACGCACTATTCAGGACTTTACCCGCTTTATGTCGAAAAAACGCTCCGGTATCAAACGCAGTGCCCTGCCCCGCCAGCTGACCGCCTCTTTGGCAGGTCTTCGCGCGGGTAGTGCACTGGCGGTTGATAACGCCTGGCGGAAAATGCGCCACGGGCAGCGTGATGTTGAGGAACGGGCTGGCCCAAAAAGCTCAAAGTTTGCCCGCAAGGAGGCCCGGCGCTTCGTCAGGGAACTGGGCCAACTCAAGGGTACCTATGTAAAAATCGGCCAGATGCTGGCATTGTTCGGCGAGCATTTCCTGCCGCTAGTGCTCACCGAGGCACTGCATGAACTGGGCCACCAGACTCAACCACTGGACTGGCCCGAAGTGGAACCTCTGCTGCGTCAAACTCTGGGCAGTTACTACAAAGAGCTGGAGATTGAAACCGAGGCTATTGCGGCCGCCTCTCTGGCCCAGGTACACCGTGCCACGGTTCGCGCTAGCGGCGAACAGATATGCTTAAAACTCCAGTATCCGGGGCTGTCGGAGGTAATCGATGCGGACTTCGATGCGATCATCCGTATGTTGCTGCTGGCACGCTGGCTGAAATCCGGGCGAGATCTGGACGATTGGTTGCAGTCAATGCGGCTACATCTGCATCACGAGATCGACTACGCTCGCGAGGCGGTACTCCACGAACAGATGTACACACTAGTGAAGACAGTGTCGCTGGCCGATGTTGTACTTCATGTACCGAAGCTGTATCCGCGTTACTGCTCCACGCAAGTGTTGGCCATGGAGTACATCGATGGTGCCACTGTCACCGCCGATAATATTGCCGCGCTACCTCTGCAGCGCCGCAATGCCCTGGCGAAAGCAATGCTGGAACTGTTCTTCTACGAATTGTATGACTGGGGCTTGCTGCAGACCGACCCCAATTTCGGCAACTACCTGATCCGCTTGCGCCCGACCCAATCTCTGAGCAAGGGTAAGGACGATTTGGTGCTGCTGGACTTCGGCTCGATCATGGATTGTGAGGAATCTTTCCTGTCCCACTTGCGCACTGCCATCAGCGCGGGGCAGGAAGGTAATCGGGAAGAACTGGCGCAAGCATTGGTAGGCCTGGGCTGCCTGACAGCCGAGAGCAGCGAAGAAGCACGCGAAAGCTTTTCGGAATTCTGCCTGCAATTACTCGAGCCCCTGCGCCCGGTGCAGGATCTGCCTGAGGCCTACCTCAATGACAAGGGCGAATATTGCTGGGCCCGTTCCCACCTGATGAAACGCGCCGGCAAGCAGGCGGCCGCGTCCCTGGCCAACCGGCACTTCGTAACGCCCTCCAGGGAATTTGCCCTGATCGCGCGCAAGCTCACCGGCGTGTTCGCTTTTATCTCTGTATTGGAAGCAGAATTCAATGCCCACGACATAGTGGCATCCCATATTCGCCGTTGGCGCGAGGAAACCAGACGTGGCAAAAGATAGGAAGAACCAACGGGCGGTACCCACTACCCGACTCCGACGCTTTGCCCGGGTGGCAAAACTGGCCGGCGGGGTCGCCGGTGGTATGTTGGCCGAGGGATCGCGGCAGATACGCGCCGGAAAACGCCCACGCGCCAAGGACATGCTGTTGACCCCGGCCAATGCCCGACGGGTAGCCGACGAGCTGTCAAAAATGCGCGGCGCGGCCATGAAGGTGGGCCAAATGCTCTCCATGGATACCGGCGACTTCCTGCCCCGGGAACTGGCCGATATTCTCGCCAGGCTGCGAGACAACGCCAGTTCGATGCCGCCCCGGCAGCTCAACCAGGTGATGGAAAACGCCTACGGCGAGGACTGGGAGCAACGGTTTTACGGCTTTGAGTTCAAGCCCATTGCGGCGGCGTCCATCGGCCAGGTACACCGGGCCATTTCTCCCGATGGTCGCGAGATTGCACTCAAAATCCAGTATCCAGGAGTAGCCAAGAGTATTGACAGTGATGTGGATAATATCGCCTCCCTGCTCAGACTTTCCGGCCTGCTGCCAGACGGTATCGACATCCAGCCGTTGTTGGACGACGCCAAGCTGCAACTGAAAGACGAGGCCAACTACCTGACCGAGTCAGAGTATTTGCAGGCGTTTTCGCGAGTTTTGGGTTCCGACGATCGCTTTGTCCTGCCGGAGGTGCTCCCGGAACATACCACCGAACAGGTGCTGGTCATGACCTATGTCAGCGGCCAACCGATTGAGGTGATTGCAGAGCTGCCCCAGGCGGAGCGCGACCGGGTGATGGGAACGCTGATCGAGCTGATGTTCAAGGAGTTGTTCGAATTGCGCATGGTGCAAACAGACCCCAATTTCGCCAATTATCTGTACCGCCCCAGCAGCGGTGAAATCGTGCTGCTGGATTTCGGCGCCACCCGTCATTTCAAGGCCAGTTTTACCAACAACTACAAACGCCTGCTGAAAGCGGCGATGGCTGGCGACGAGACCCGGTTGCTGGCGGCGGCGGAGAAGCTGGGCTATGTGGTAGAAGATGCCAGTGAGGAGTATCGGGCACTGGTGTTGGAGGTGTTTCTGATGGTGCTGGAGCCGCTGACTCTGGACGAGCCCTACGATTTTGGTCAGACAGACTTACCGGCGCGTATGGCTGAGCTGGCCGAGCCGGTGCAGGATTTCAAGGAATTCTGGCAGGCACCCCCTACCGACGCCGTGTATTTCCACCGCAAGCTGGGCGGTATGTTCCTGCTGGCCAGCCGTATCGGCGCGCGAGTGAATGTCCGGGAACTGATTCTGCAGTGGCTGTAAACCGCGCGGACGGCAAAACTCACTGCCAGTTGCGTCTCCAGGGTTTCACCGGACTTGTAGAACTGGTTGAGGGAATCAGACACCTCGCGCATGGCCTGCAACACAGTCTGCTCAAAGGACAGGCGCGCCTGGTTAAAGCGACTTCGGCACCGGCACACAGCAGCAGTGTCGAAAGGGGTCTCGGCATCAATCCTACCTCAGGCGCGGGAAACCCACGCCTTATCCAATTTTTTTTCGTATTAGACCATAGCTTGAGGCAGTTTGGGGTCTATCCGAACTGGAAGAACACCGCTTTGTTGCCGTCGGGATCGCGGAAATAGCCACCGTAGAACATATCTTCTATACGCTGACCAGGATCGCCTTCGGTTGTCGCTCCCAGCTCCAGCGCTTTGGCATGCAGCTTATCAACCATTTCCTTGGAACCGGGGCTAAGGGCGATCATATTGCCATTGCCCGGATGGGGGTCGTCCTCGTTGAAGGGAATGCACACCGCCAGCATGGGTGCATCCATGCCAGTGCCGATGAACGCAATGCGATCCATATCCATCAACACGCTGGCGCCCAGTTCAGATAACAGCTCGGTCCAGAATGCCTTGGATTTTTCCATATCACGGGTGCCGATAGTCACGTAGCCAATCATAAGACTTCTCCTTTAGGTGTATGTGTCTGTGTCGTACCGCAGTATAGCTCATTGGAAGACGAGCCTGAGACCGCCGTCCATTCTCGGCCTATGGGCGAGCTTCCAGGTGTGTTGGTTCAGTCGAGAACTTCCGCCAAAACCCTGCTCCGCGCTCCTGCCGAGTCCGCGGCTGCCAGCGCAGCGAGGTCCGCGCCCGCCTCTTGCGGTAGGGCAAACCAGCGCAAGCGCTCGCCTGCTTCGCTCAGTTCAAGCACTGAGGGTTCGCCACTGCGGTTTTCAATGCGCAATTCCATTTCGGCCAGCTCACAAAGCCCATCCAGACTGACCAGGTTGCGCTCAGTGCCGCGAGGCTGTTCACAGTAATCTGCAAAGCTGAGAGAATCCAGACTACTGAGCAGCTCGCCGCTTTGCCCCTGGTAACGCCAGACACCCGCGCTGGCATCAAAATGATAATACGGCAGCAGGCGCCAACCGTAGTGTGCAACCAGTTCGATGGCCCGCAGGAGGTACTCGAATTCCTGCTCAGAGATAAAGTAGTTGAAGTTCAGCCGTACCCATCCCGGGCGCAGAATCGTGGTTCCCAGTTCAATCTCAGCCTCGATGGCCCTGCTGTAGTCCATATCCATGCCCAGCAGACTATGGCCGTAGGGTCCGGCGCAGGAGCAGCCCCCGCGTACCTGTAGCCCAAACAGATCGTTGAGTAGAGACACAACAAAACCGTAATGTAAATCCCTGCTGCCGTATTTGAAGCGCAGGGACATGATAGACAAGCGCGGCGCATCCGGGTTGCCCACGATTTCCAGGTTGGGGCATTGTTTGAAGCGAGCGATAGCACGGCGCACGAAATCGCCCTCGCGACGCACAATTTCATCGGTACCGACCTGCTGCTGCAACTTGAACACCAGACCGGCGCGGATGGATTCAATGATTGCAGGTGTTCCACCCTCCTCCCGGCGCTCATGATCGTCGAGGTAACGGTGATCTTCCGGCGTCACGTACACCACGGTGCCGCCACCAACCACGGTGGGCACGCTGTTGTTTAATAGTGATTTTTTGACGACCAGTACCCCGGGTGTGCCGGGACCACCTACGAATTTGTGAGGAGAAATAAACACCGCGTCCAGTGCTGTCTCGCCATTCATGTCGATGCCCACATAGGGCGCCGCTGCTGCGTAATCCCACAAGGCCAGAACACCGTGCTGCTTAAGCAGCGCCGTAACGCGGGGCACGTCACTTTTGACTCCGGTGACGTTGGAAGCGGCGGAGAAACTGCCAATTCGAAGCGGACGACTGCGGTAGGCAAGCAGCTGCTCTGCCAGGACATCCAGGTCGATCTGGCCACTCCCGGTGAGGGGGATAGACACCACATCGGCAATACTTTCCCGCCACGGCAGCTCGTTGGAATGGTGTTCGTAGGGACCGATGAAAACCACCGGGCGCTGTTCCGCAGGAATGTGTGCTTCAAGTTGGTAGCGCCGGGACAAGTCCTGCGGCAGCCGCAGATTGAGAATGTCGATCAGCTTGTTGATCGCCGCGGTGGCGCCCGAGCCACAGAAGATGACCCGATCGTCGGGCGCAGCATTAACCGAGGCCCTGATCTGCTGGCGGGCCTGTTCTCGCAGGGCGGTGGTTTGCGCCCCGGTAAAGGAGGTTTCGGTATGGGTATTGGCATAGAACGGCAGCACCTGCTGCTGAATGAAGTCTTCGATGAAACTCAGGCTACGGCCGGAGGCGGTGTAATCCGCATAAACCAGGGGCTTGTCACCGAAGGGGGTGCGGATTGCCCGCTTGTCCCCAACAATAGAATGTCGAATGTGATCGATGAGGGTGCTCATGGTAAATATTCCTGTCAACAAGGGTACCCATGATAGACAGGAAAGCGGGAAACATTGTCTCTATTTGAAGCTTAATTCTTTTAAATATCGGAATATTGTTCCTCTATTTATACTATTTAGAGTATATTGTTTCAATATTACCCGACCTATCGGACCGACGCGTAGAATGACAACATGAATAAGATAGACCAGACGATACTATCCCGGCTCCAGGCCAATGCCGCCTTGTCGGTTGGGGATCTCGCTGATATTGCCGGCATTTCCAAGTCTGCCTGCTGGCGTCGTATTCAGAAACTGGAGCGGGAGGGGATTATCCAGGGGCGAGTTACCCTGCTGAATGCCGCCGCACTGGATTTGTCACTCACGGTAATTATTTCGATTAGAACCAATCAGCACAACGAACAGTGGGCCAGGAAATTCAAAGCCGTGGTACAGGATATTCCCGGCATACTTGAGGTGTATCGCATGGGCGGAGAGCTGGATTACCTGATCAAAGCGGTGGTGCGGGACATGCCGGATTATGACAAGCTGTATCAGCAGCTCATCCAGGCAGATCTGGCTGATGTCACTTCAAGCTTTGTGATGGAAGAAATCAAGCGTACGACCGAGCTACCCTTGTAGAACGTCTATTACCAGGCAAACTGTATAGCCTGGTGATTTCGTTTCGCATTATAATGCGCCAAATACTCTCGCAAGGTGTGACGTAGCGACGACTCTCCGAAGAGTATCAGCTTTGATAGACACTCCTCTTTCGCCGATTTTACCCAGCGCTCAGAAAAGGCATTCAAATTCGGGCTGCGTGCGATATGCGTAACTAGCTTCGGCAGCTTCTGCATTTCTGCCATGTCACTTGAGACTTCCATGTGGGCCAAGACATCATGACTATCTTCAGGCCTTTGTTGAATAATCTTGTTTTGAAAAACAATTTCTTCAGCTTC
>JAPUKZ010000107.1 GCA_027295405.1 Gammaproteobacteria bacterium | reverse complement strand
CCACCATCTTGCGGATTGAGGCATCGCGCACCTCGGCGGGGATGTCACCCGGCTTCAGCCTGCCCAGCAACATGTGTACCAGGATACCGTCGGTGCCGAGGTCCTCCATGGCCATGCGGCACAGCTCTTCATGGGCGCGGTGCATGGGGTTGCGGGTCTGGAAGGCCACCACCTTGTTCCAGCCGTGCTCGGCAATCTCGTTGCGAATCTCCACCGCGGTGCGGAAGGTATCCGGAAAATCCGTCTGGAAATAAGAAAAGTTCAGCACCTGGATGGGCCCGGATAGCATGGTATTTCCCAGCCCGGTAAAGGTCGCGACGCCGGGGTGGTTTTCGTCCAGGGTGCCAAATATTTTCTCGGCCATGAACCGGATCTGCTCTTCGCTGACGGCTTCCACCGCCTCTACTTCCATAATCGCCAACACGGGGTTGCCTTCGGTATTGGGGTCACGTAGCGCGAGTCGGCTGCCCGCTTCGACCGCAGTTTCGCTGGTCAGGTTGACTATGGGCACCGGGAAAAACAGACCATCTGCTGTGCGCATGTTCTCCGCCACACTGAGGGTGTCGGCCAGGTTCATAAAACCGGTCAGGGGATTAAAGTAACCTCCACCCAGCATCACTGCATTGGCGGCGGCGGCTGAATTGAGCAGAATGGAAGGCAGGGACTCGGCCTCAGTAACCAGCGCATGGCGCTGCTCGACGTTATAGACAAATAGCGGGTTAAGTTCTTCTGAGCCATGTGGCTTAATCATCTGGGACTCCTCTATTATGATTTGATAATACCGCGCTCGAGCAGCAGTTCGAGAATCTGGTTAACTTCCTCCTCCAGGCTCTGTTTATCGGAGTGCAGGTGAACCTCCGGGTTGGCAGGCGCCTCGTAGGGATCGTCGATCCCCGTAAAGTTCTTGATTTCCCCGGCCCTTGCCTTTTTGTACAGACCCTTGGGGTCTCGACTCTCGGCAGCTTCCAGGGAGCAATCGACGAAGACTTCGATGAAATCCATGTCGGCCTCTTCATGTAGCACCCGCACCTGGTCGCGGTCGGCCGCGTAGGGGCTGACAAAACTGCTCAAAGCAATAATCCCGGTGTCTACAAACAGCTTGGCTATTTCCCCAATACGGCGGACGTTCTCTGTGCGATCTTCAGCACTGAAACCCAGGTTCTTGTTAATACCCAGGCGCACATTGTCACCGTCCAGACGATAGGACAAAACACCCATTTCGTTTAGTAGGCCCTCAAGTTCCACCGCGACAGTGCTCTTGCCGCTACCGGACAGGCCGGTAAACCACAGGGTTGCGCCCCTGTGGCCCAGAATCTTGCCGCGGTGCTCGCGGGTGATATCACCCTCATGCCAATGTACGTTTGTTGCTCTTTGTTCTGTCATATCTATTACCTTTCAGTTTCTATCAAACGATCCCAATCAAAACGCCCGGTAGCGGCGCTGCACATGCTCCTGGCGCACCCGAATCACATCGCGCCGTTCTTCCGCTGTTAATACCGGCATATCCTCCGGCATGTAGTCGGCGATCTGGTCGAAGCGGATCTTCTCGGCCTTGATGGTGGGCCAGTCCTTTTCATCGGGAATTTCCGAGTAGGCCCAACGGTGTGACAAAAAGCCCCGGGGCAGCCCGGTAGTATCCAGCCAGTTTTGTACGCCCGGATCCCGGTGCGCCACCACCCAGCGCTGCACCCGGTCCTCACCCATGTGCATCTGGTGCAGGTTCATGCTGCTCTGGTGATTGGCATAGTCCGGGGATTCGCCCCATAGATTGCCCAGGTGCACACTGACGTAGACCGGATCGCCGGTATAGGTCGCCTCGATATACAGGGCTTCATCGTCCTTAAGATCGTACAGGCCGCCAGCGTAGACATTTGTGCTCATACCCCCGCCAGTATCGCTGGAGGCAGAGTTGGGTTTGCAGTAGCCGTTTTCCGGATAGAAGTACTTACCGTTCTCCGGGCCACCGTGGTTGCCGTTGGCATTGAGAAGTTTGTCGTAGAAATCCAGCCAGAAGTGCATATGACCGCGCACGATAGAGCCCATATTTCGCAGATGTTCGGCGGTCTTCACGGGCGTGAGTGCCGGCGGATGGTCTCCTGCCCTGTCCAGATTGGAAATGCTGAGGGGCACCGCTTCCTCGTTTTCCCAATCGTAAAACAGTTGCCGGCCGCTGATAAAGGTGGCGTAACGATCGTCACCATCCGGGTCCCGCTTGTTAGGCGGTTTACGAGTGCAAATAAAATTGCCGGTATAGCCCTGCGGTTTTTCCGGGCCCAGCAACAGCTCAAGCTCACCGTCTTCACCAATCTGTAGCTGAGACGTGTCCAGCGTACCGAAGCCCGTGCGGAAGCCGGGTATGAGTTCCCGCAGGTCGCCAGTGTCGCCCGACATGGACCCGTCGGCCGTTTCGAAGATCAGGTACTGGGGTGCATAAGGACCTTGTGCGGGCCTGGGCTCTCCGCGCCAATGATTAGAGTTTTCCACCTTGCCCTTGATCAGGTAGCGATTGCGACCGTCGATGGGCGAGTAAAAATAAATGGCGTCGGCGTTTTCGATCGTCGACTTGTTGAATATCGACAGGGCATTGCGAAACGCCGGAAATTCCGGGTCACCGTGAAAGGTCCGCTCCAGGCCGTGATGGATAAAACCCGCCAGATAGCGGTAGCCCTCCGCCAGTACCCGACTGGTCGCTTCCGGCGGGAAACGTTCCGGGTTGTCGATGGCATCCCTGGCGTTCTCCAGTTCCCCAATCATGTCGTCCCAGGCCTGCCTCAGTTCGGCTTTGTCTTGTTCCACTTGGTTTTGTTCGGTCATGTCCCTACCTCTGTCTTATCTCTGAATATTCGAATCACCGATAGCGGCTAACCGGCTACCGTGCCGCCATCGATCGACAGTATTGCACCATTGGCGAACCACGCATCATCGGAAGCAAGAAAGCAAATACTCGCTGCCATATCCTCCGGCTCCGCCATATTTTCCAGCAAGCTGGTGCGGGACAGCAGGCCGAGATCGATATTTTCATCAATCTGGAAGCCCTCAAGGAACGCCGTTTTGGTACCGCCTGGACAGACCGCGTTGACCCGAAGACCCTGACGGCCAAATTCCAGCGCCATGGTTTTGGTAAGCCCCACCAGTGCGTGCTTGGAGGCGGCGTAGCTACTCATATATGCCTGGCCCTGCAGAGCTGCGGTCGACGCAACATTAATAATGACGCCCTTGCTTGCCAGCAAGTGTGGCAGGGCCGCCTGGCTCAAATAAAATGGCCCGTCCACATTGACCGCCATAATGCGACGCCAGCCCGCATCGGTTTCATCCGCCAAAGGTGCTATGCCACCGAGGCCGGCGACGTTACAAAGAATATCCAGCCCGCCCAGCGCTTCCACCGCGGCGGCTATACTGGCGCGGCAATCATCGCCGATGCTCACGTTCAGGCAGGCGAAGCGGGCATTACCGCCCGCGTCGTTGATCAGCTTCGCTGTTTCCTCAACGCCGTCGGTGTTCAGGTCGACGCAAAACACAGCCGCACCCTCCGCGCCGAACTGAACTGCGGTGGCCCGGCCCATGCCGGAAGCCGCTCCTGTTACATAGACGCGTTTTCCTTCAAATCTTGTGCTCACTATAACCTCCTCATTTTCTCAACTTCATTCCCGCACAAGCTTGAGCCCGGGGGATTATTACTGGCTCATCGGTTTAAATCGTGTGCGGGTTGACCATCACGCCGCCGGCCACATCCAGGGGATGACCGGTAATAAACGATGCCCGGTCAGAGCACAGGTAGACCACCGCGTCGGCGATTTCTTCCGGCTCCCCGAGCCTACGCATGGCATGGGTTCCCGCTGTCTTTTCCTCAGCGCCGGGCACAGTCTCGAAGTAGTCGATCAGCGCCCGGGTGCGGATACCGCCCGGGTTGACTGCATTGACGCGAATGCCTTTGCGGGCATACTCCGCCGCCGCTGTCTTGGTGAGGGCGATCACGCCACCCTTGGCCGCGCTGTAGGGGGACTGCAATGCCTCGCCGCGAACGCCGGACAGCGAGGCGATGTTGACAATGGCGCCGCCGCCACTGGCTAGCATGGCGGGTATCTCATATTTCAGGCACAACCACACGCCTTTGAGCGTGACGTTTTGGCAGTGGTCCCAGTTTTTCTCTTCTACATCTTGAAGGACGTTGAAGCCAGCGCCCCCTGCTGCGTTATTACAGGCGCAGTCCAGCCTGCCAAAAGCTTTAACCGTGGTCTCAACCATCGCTTTTACCGCCTCCGCGTTGGAGACATCTGCTTCAATGGCGATTGCTTCACCGCCCAGTTC
>JAPUKZ010000106.1 GCA_027295405.1 Gammaproteobacteria bacterium | reverse complement strand
CGGCGTTGAATACCAGTGTATGGCGCCCAATGTGGAGCAGATGCATGTGGTCAATCACCTGACCGGTGAACCCGCGGAGGGAGAGAGCCGCAATGTGCTGGTAGAGGCCGCGCGCATTGCCCGCGGCAACATCATCGATATCGCCAGCGCCAATGTCGATGACTATGAAGCCCTGCTGGTGCCGGGCGGATTCGGCGCCGCCAAGAACCTTTCCAACTTCGCCACCGAGGGTGCCGAGATGACGGTGCAAGCTGACTTTCTTGCCTTCGCACAAGCCATTCACCGGGCTGACAAGCCCATCGGCCTGATCTGTATCGCACCGGTGATGGCGGCGGCGATCTGTGGTGAGGGTGCCCGGTGCACCATTGGCAACGATGCAGAGACCGCTGACGCCATTGGCACCATGGGCGGCGTGCACCTGGAATGTCCGGTGGAGGAGGCGCGAGTGGATACCGACAGGAAACTGGTGACCACCCCCGCCTATATGCTGGCGGGCTGTGTTAATGATGCCTACAAGGGCATCAGGCAATGTGTGGAGCAGGTGCTGGCGCTACGCTGAACGACCCATGAGCCAGTGGCAGGTATATATGCTCGAATGTGCTGACGGTTCACTTTACACAGGTGTCGCCACCGATGTTGTCAGACGCCTGCGTCAACACAACGGTGAGTTGGCCGGTGGTGCACGCTACACCAGTGGCCGCCGGCCGGTACGGCTGGTATGGAGTGAGGCCTGTGTTGATCGAACCACGGCGCAGAGTCGGGAAGCCGAGATCAAGAAGCTGGAACGCCCGCAGAAACTAAAGCTTTTCCTCTAGGGGGCCGCTAGAGGGAGGTTTCAAGTTCCTCCAACTGATGGTGGAGTGTCAGCCAGGATTCCTCCAGGGCGGTGGCTTCAGACTTCAGTTGTCCCTGCTCACGCAGTCGCTTCTCAAGCTCGGATTTTCGCTCGCTCTGATACAAAGCATTGTCGGCCAGCTGGCTTTCAAGCACACCCAGCTGTTGCTCGATTTTTGCCATTTTTTTCTCGACGCTGTCAATTTCCCTCTTCAGTGGGCGCAATTGCTGCCGAAGTTGGGCTGCCGCCTGCCGCTGTTCCCTGCGATTGGGGTCGGAGGGCTTTGTTTCAGCTTTCCGGTTGTTCGCAGCCTGGGATAGAACCCACTGCTCGTAGGCGCGTACGTCGTCCTCGTATTCCTCGACCTGACCATCGTGCACCAGCAGCAGTTGATCCACGGTATTTCTCAGCAGGTGCCGGTCGTGGGTAACCAATACTACCGCGCCGCTGTAGTCCTGCAGGGCCAGTGTCAGGGCCAGCCGCATCTCCATGTCCAGGTGGTTGGTGGGCTCGTCCATGATCAACAGGGCCGGGCGTTGCCAGGCGGTGATGGCCAGTGCCAGGCGCGCCTTCTCGCCGCCGGAGAATGGCGTGATAACTTGCGTGGCGGTATCGCCGTGGAAATTGAAGCCGCCGAGGAAATCGAGAATCTCCTGTTCCCTGACCTCGGGGCGCAGACGCTGTAGATGGAGGCTGGCACTGGCGTTCAGGTCCAGTGACTCCAGTTGATGCTGATCGAAGTAGGCCACCTTGCAATGGCTGCCGCTGATGCGCAGTCCATTGAGTAGCGGCAGTTCTCCGGTCAGCGATTTCAGCAAGGTGGATTTGCCGGCGCCGTTGCGGCCCAACAGGCCAATCCGGCTGCCCGGTCGCAGTTGCATTTCAACGTTTGCCAATACCACACTATCACCGTAGCCCAGGTCCGCTTTTTCCAGTTGCAGGAGGGGGTCACTGGTCCGCTCCGGTTCGGGAAAGCTGAAGGAGAAAGGCGAGTCGACATGGGCCGGCGCGATGGTCTGCATGCGCTCCAGTTCCTTGAGACGGCTCTGGGCCTGTTTGGCCTTGGTGGCCTTGTAGCGAAATCGCCGTACGAAGGCGTCAATTTCCGCGACCCGTTTTTGCTGCTTCTCATAACTGGCCTGCTGGTTGGCCAGGTATTCTGCCCTCTGTATTTCAAATGATGAGTAGTTGCCCCGATAACTGTTTATGCTTTTGTGTTCCATGTGCAGAATTTGTTGGCAACAGGCATCGATAAACTCGCGGTCGTGGGAGATCAGGATCAAGGTACCGTGATAGGCCTGTAACCACTGCTGCAGCCAGAGAGTGGCATCGAGATCCAGGTGGTTGGTGGGCTCATCCAACAGCAGTAAATCTGACGGTGCCATCAGGGCGCGGCCCAGGTTCAGGCGGATGCGCCAGCCGCCGGAGAAGTTTTTCACCTGCCGCTGTGAGTCGCTCGCGCTGAAGCCCAGACCCAACAGCATCATCTCTGCGCGGCGTTCGATGTCATAGCCGTTCAGTTCTTCCAGCTGACTGTGCAGGGCAGCGGCGCGTTTGAAATCTTCTGCCTGTTCGGCCCTGGCGATTGACTGCCGCAGGGTCGCTACCCCGGCATCGCCTCCAATCAGGTATTCCAGCGCCGTGTCGTCGGTGGCGGCGACCTCCTGGGCCATACAGGCAATACGCAGCGCGGCCATGCCGTCGATATGACCGCTGTCTGGCTCCAGTTCACCGAGTAGCATGGCGAACAGGCTGGATTTGCCACAGCCATTGGCGCCGATCAAGGCGATGCGCTGCCCGGGCTGGATGGTAAGGTCGGCGGGTTCCAGCAGTATCTTGCTGCCGCGCCTTAAACTAATATTGCGTAGAATGATCATCGGCGCGGATTCTACCGACAAGCCGGGAAGTAATCCATTTAGCCAGCGGTTAAAACCGCGGTGGCGTGTCTAGACGCGGGCCATGAAGTCAGCTTGTCGAGCCAGTGCGGAGTTTTGCCCATGCCCGCGAATGGCAAACCGGGTTCGCAAAAACACCGTGATGTTCGCCCAACTAAACGAATTCCTGGTCGACCTGCATTTACCCAGGGTCACCTACATCCGCGATACCCAGCTGTACAACCGGGCCATAGAGA
>JAPUKZ010000105.1 GCA_027295405.1 Gammaproteobacteria bacterium | reverse complement strand
TCACTGCTGAGTTCGAAGGGAAACTCAATCGACAGTAACCCCCTTCCATACAGTTTCATCATAGCTCAGTGATTCCACCAGGGGACATCCGAGAACGCGCGCAGGTCAATCTCGTGGGTCCATGCCGAGCGGTGTTGTTGGGCCAGGTGTAGGTAGGTATCTGCCATCTTCTCCGGCAGCATCAATCCGTCGTGTTCCATGCCCCGGCTTTCTCGCAGCTGTTGGAACGCCTCCGGACCCAGCAATTTTCCCAGCGTATCCGGCGCGTCCACGGCGCCATCAACCAATACGTGGGCCACGTGAATACCCTTAGGCGCGAGCTGGGCATTAAGCGTCTGGCACAGCATGCGTCGTCCGCCCATGGCTGCCGCGTGGGAATGTTGCCCGCGGTTACCGCGCACCGCCGCCGTTGCCGACGTCACCAGGATGGTGCCCTTGCCGCGTGCTTCCATGCGCGGACACACCGTCTTCGCGGTCCGAAACAGGCCGAAAGTCGCCAGGCGCCACCCCATTTCAAAAGCCTTGTAGCTGGTATCCTCCAGCGTCCGGTCCCCAATTTGTGCACCCAGGTTATACACAACGACCTCGATGGGGCCAATATCGGCCTCAACCGCTTCAACGCGTTCTTCGATACTGCCCTTTTCAACAGCATTCAGCAGGAAACCCGATGCCGACCCGCCGTCACTCTCAATGGCCTGCACCAGTTTTTGCAGCCCTCCCTCGTCGCTGCGCCGGCATAGTACCGCGTGATAACCGTTTTCGGCAAAGCGTTTGCCCACGTTGCCACCGATGCCGGCACCGGCACCTATTACCAGACACACAGGTTTCATGGCGATGCTACCCCTCGTCGTTTTGACTGATCCGATGACAGCGGTTCCCACCTTCACTATCCGAGGTTAACCGCAATCACGCTGTCGAAGGTTGTATCATAAAAATATATGGATCTATTAAACAACCATTTCGCGCTATTTTCTGACAGCTACCTTTCCTGCAAGTACAGGACACCCTCATCCTGGTCAATCTCGAACCGATAGTATTGCAGCACATTCATGCCCAGCAGACCGTCGATGCCCCTGCCCTCTCCGAGCTCCAGCACTGCCAGGTCAACATCCTGCAAAACGTGCGCGCCGATTCGAAACTCAGTGGCGCGATAGATATTCGCCCGGGTAACGCCGTTGGCAGTGTTGAACAGGCGCCATCCCAGGTAGTCATAAAACGAGCGCCGCGACAGTGCCTTGAAAGTGTCCTTCGATACGGAACTCATAGACGCGCCGGTATCAATCATCAAGGTCACCTCTGAATCGCCATTCAGGCTGACCGTGACCAGGTAGTGCCCACCCCGGCGCAGCAAGGGAATCGCGTCACCCCGGGACTCCCGCTCAGGGACGGACGCCACTTGCGGTTTCATCAGGGACAACAACTCCTTGGCTTTGCCCGCCCACTCGATATTCCCGGTCAGTGGCAGCAACAGCTCCCGGGCGGTGGAAAAATCTTCGAGTGCCAGGCTGATGGCGGCATGACGCAACTGGAACGCCGGCTCGCTCAATCCGATGCTCTCCAGTAACTGGTAAAAACCCAGTAGCTCAACCCACTGCTGTTGCCGGGACCAGGCCGCGTCCGTTTTTTCAACCAGGCCCTGAAAAAAGCGTGACACACTTTCCCGCTGCGCCGGGTCAAGGGCATAGGTGAAGGCAAACTGGACGACCCGCGCCGCCTCGTCGGGATAACCCTGTCGCCGCTGGTACTCCGCCAGGATTATCAACACATCCACGTCATCGTAGTAGCGCGATAGCCAGGCATCCACCAATGCCACCAGGCTCTCATTGTTGTCTTGCTGCAGCAGGTAGCGCAGATGGGCCAGTAAATCCGCGCGTAACAGGGGCAGCTGCGCTTCATCAGACTCGGCTACCTGCTCGAATAACAGCACGGCCTCTTCGAAGGCCTGACCGGCCAGCAATTGACGAAAAAGCTGTGCTGGTGATTCAACAACTTCGGTTACCCCAGGCAAGCGCCGGACCTCGCCTGTGGTAACAGGCGCCTCTGGCTCTGGTGTGTGTGACGTCGTTAACGACGCCGATTCGTCTCCCTGGGTAACAAGGTCATTGGCTAACCAACCGAGGTAGAAACTGATTATGGCAATCAACAGTACCGGGAAGGCGTGCTTCATAGGCGCTCAGTTAATCGTGGTGCGGTGCAATTCTTAATCATACCCTCTCACTACACATATGAAGCCCTGAACTGCCGGCTGGTCGACATGCTGGTGCCCGAACGCGTCCGTCGGGAAAGAGCCGGGTTATGTTGCCGCGGATTCCAGGAAAGTTGCGATCGCACGAATGTACTCGCCGGCTTGCGAGCGGGCTGAATTCAGCATCAGGTGGTGGCAGTCACCTTCCAGCGGTTTGAACCGCGCTCCGGGTATTTCCGCCGCCAGGTCAACGCTGCACTGGAAACTACACATCTGATCGTCCCCTGGGTGCATGAGAGAAAGCTTTCATTGCCGCTTATCCAGTCGACAGTCGCTGTGAGCAGTGCGTCCATACCGTCTTTCTATCCCAATAGCAGGTCTCAGATCAAGCCACCTGGAGCTAGCCCTTGGACGGTCACACCCTCGATATGTTCACGACGCTGTTTTCCTCGACAACGGCAGCACCGCGCAGCGTACCCAGCTCTCGGACAATTACGAAGGATCCTGCGCACAAGAAGAAAACCAGTCCCTTGCTCCGTGAAAATTTCGCCCCGGTGTACGGGGAACTCGTCGCAGAAGATCACACCACTCTTCAGGTATCACTTTAACTCCTGTGGCACACCACCCACCGCCCCAAAACACTGGCGTAATAGGCCATGCATAAGGCGTGCGCTGCCATGTGACACGCCCTCCTCTTCCGGCATGATGTTCCGTTCTACAACTCCCACCCCAACGTTACCTGGCTGGACGATAAACTGCCAAAGCTCGGAAAACTGCGAGCGCTCGACCACCGCTTCGACCTGATTCTTATCAGCGCGGTCTGGATGCACCTCCCATCCACCCAGCGTGAGCGCGCCTTCAGGATAGTCACTGAGTTACTCGGCCCCGCCGGACTGTTGGTGATCACCCTGCGTCATAGCTCTGATGAAGATGAGAACAAAACTCGCGGATTTCACAGTGTCTCCAGTGATGAGTTGCTGGGCTACGCCAGAAGTCGCGCTGTCGCCCTGGTTGACCCGTCACGAGTGGATGACCGCAACAGACCGCAGGTGACCTGGGAGACGGTAGTATTCCGGTTGTCGGACGATGGCACCGGCAGCCTGCCGTTACTTCGTCATATTATCGTCAGCGACAACAAATCTTCTTCCTACAAATTGGGCTTGTTGCGGGTACTTACCCGGATTGCGGAGAGAGCTCCCGGCATCGTGCTGCAGCGAATGGATGAGTACGTCGAGACGCCCGCGTGCGCGGGAAGCAGACAGCACCAGCCTGGCATTACCTGCTACGCTGGAAGCCTGTTGCGGAACCCTGTGAATGGACCGAAGACACCCCCATGACCAGATGAATCGCTAGAATAAGTGGCGGGACCCATGTCAGGAGATCGCCATGAAAAATCCCATTCAATGGGAGAGTTGCTTCGGTTCCCCGGTTTAACCGCCTTATCGAAATTGGCGGGCGTGCTGGGTGATCGGTATGCCAGTTTCATCCCACTCGTTTCCGCGTAGACCCGGTAAAAAAGGCACAAAAACCCTATAAAACAAGTCAAAAATGTATTGCTGGAGGGTGCGGTAAGCGATAAAATATACTGTATATACAACCAGTATACCGGATTTTGCCAATGAACGATCTCGCCGTCTTCCCGCCTGAATCCCGCGCCGACTACGATCAACAACTGGGCGAGGAAATCACCCTCCTGGCCGGTCAGATCAATGCCGCCAACTATCGCCTGTTAAAACTCATTGCCGAATTTGACGATCGCAAAGCCTGGGGTGGCGGCGGTACGGTGCGTTCCTGCGCCCACTGGCTGAACTGGCAATGCGGCTATGCCCTGGGGGCGGGGCGGGAAAAAGTGCGCGTCGCTCACTGCCTGGAAAACCTGCCGTTGATTGATGCCTCCTTCGCCGCGGGCGAGATCAGCCTTCTTTTAAGGTGAGAGCCAAGGTTCGGGCCATGACCCGGGTAGCCACGCCGGACAATGAAGACTTCCTGTTAACGATTGCCCGCCACGGTACCGCCAGCCATCTGGAGAAAGTGGTGAGTAAATACCAGAGTGTGCAACGTTCCATGGAAGACAAGGTAGAAGTGGAGCAAGAAGAGGCGCGCAAGCTGGTCTACTACCAGGACGATGACGGCATGTGGGTGATTCATGCCAAACTACCACCAGAGGCGGGTTCCTTGTTGGTAAAAGCCATTGAGGCCGTGGCCACTCCGGTGCAAAAAGAAAAACAGCGTCAGATCATGGAGCAGGAGCAGGAACCCCTGTCTGAAAAAGAAGCTGAGAAGGAAGTTGAAAAA
>JAPUKZ010000104.1 GCA_027295405.1 Gammaproteobacteria bacterium | reverse complement strand
AGAAAAGCCTGCTGTTCCTGGCTCAGGACCAGGGTCGAATGTAAACCGCTGGCGCCGGCGGCCATCACCGCCGCACACTGCAAAAACTCGCGTCTATTCATGTCATGTCCTCTCGCGCCGGCGGTACATTATCAGAAAGCTCACCATTAAACCCGCTACCACACAGGCCAAAGTCTGGTAGGGCCACAGGCCAAACCTGTAGGCTCCTCCGCGAAACGCCGAATAACCCCAGTACAGCCAATCGATACCGGTGGCGTGGCTCGCCTCGTAGCACAGCCAGCCTATGGGTTCCAGGCCATAGCGCAGGAACAGCGCAACGATCAGGCCCCAGGCGCTGGCTTTGAGGGCATCTCTGTTCATAACAAGCTCATGCTCCCTGGGTAAACACCGGCCAGCTGTCCACTATGTCACCACCTTCGTAAACAGCAATATCGCCAAACTGCAAAAACACATGTTCGCTCTGGGTTGGCCGCAAAAAGACCCAGTCGTCGGGTTGCAGCGTGATACTGGCGGAACCGTTCAGCATTTCCTGATTGGTGGAGCGGCCATACAGGGCGTGGGTGCTCAAACCGGGTGGGGATTCGGGCAACGCCTTCCAGTAACCGCCGTAGATAAAAAACGCCTGCCGAGTGTTGGGGTTGAACCAGCTCTGCAGCCGCGCCAGTTTCTCAATCCCCGGCACCTGCGCCACCGGCAAGGACTTCAATACCGGGGTTGCAATGAAGGCAGCGGGCTGGTGATCCGCCAGGCTATCCAGGTCAAAATCCGTGGGCTTTACCAGTGCCGAACCCGCCGCCAATTCGGTGGCAACTTGCTGGCCGTCGTAGCGCTGGTAGGTGGGACTGCCGGCCGCATTCAGGGTGGCGCCGGACAGTGATCGGCCCAGATGTTTCTCGGCAACGTCGACAAACTCCTGATAGCGTTGCTGTACCGCGGCAAACGCTTTATCGGGTCCGCCCAGCAAACCCGGTGTCTTTGCCACGTGGGGGTCGTAGCCCATAAAGCCGCTGAACTGCAGCCCGGGTTCCCGCTCGATCAACGCTAGCGCAGCAATCACCGCGTCGTTCTCGCTGAAACCGCCCCGGTGCAAACCCACATCCAGTTCCAGGTTGATCTGCATCAACTCACCGCGCTGGCGGGCCAGTTCTGCGTACTGCTGCAGCCTCGCGCCGGAATCGACCAGCCACTGCAGCTGCTCCCGTGCATCGAATTCCGGGTTGCGGTGATGCTCGTAAAAACGCGCGGCGGCGGCCACCGGCATGGGTTTGCCGAGAAGGAGTTCGGTGTCGGGCAACTCCCTTGCGATCAAATTCAGGAAGGGTTGGTGAAACACCATCAGCCGGCGCGTATGGGTCCGCGTCATCACCGCCTGCAGCAGGGGCAACGATGGCAGAGACTTCGCCACCACCCGGTAGTGGTACTTCCCGGCCAGGTGCTGCTTGAGCACATCGGCATTGGCCAGCAGTTTTTGTTTGTCGATCACCAGGGTGGGTCGCGCCAATCCGGCCCTGTCCAGGGCGGCCGACAGGGCCTGGAAACTGGCCGAGTGATTGCCGCCGCGGTCTCCGCCATTCGATGCGCGCCAACCCCACAGCAGGCCAGCCCCGCCGACCACGGCTCCCGCAAGCAAGTGTCTTCGCTTCATATTGCGGCTCCCAAAAGCAGGTTTCCTGGCTTCATATTGCGGCTCCAAACAACGAAGCCAGGTAAGGGTTAAGGAACTTCCCGGCGGGATCCAGCTGCTGTCGCACGGCGAGGAATTTCTGCCAGCGGGGATACATTTCTGCGAACTCCCCAGCGCTAACCGTGTTCAGCTTGCCCCAGTGAGGGCGACCGCCATATTTCCTGAATACCGGCTCAATGGCCTTGAAGAAGGGTCGGTAATCCTCCTGGTGGAAACGGTGCACGGCGATAGACAGACTGTCCCTGTGGTAGAAGGGACTGAGCCAGACATCGTCAGCTTTGACGAAACGCACCTCAATCGGAAAAAACACCGCCTTGTGATCCCGTTCCAGCACCTGCCGAACCTCCCGCAAGGCATCCAGGCCATTTTCCCGTGGCAGGTGGTACTCCATCTCATTGAAACGCACATTGCGTTCGCTGGCGTAGTTAAGCCATGAGGCCTCGACCACCACCTCTTTATCCATAGTCGCGGCGATCGCCTTGATGGGCAGGCCGCGCAGGGTGTCCGACCAGGACAGGTAGTCGCGTACCAGTTTCAGGTCATGGAGCGACTCGTTGGGATCATGCACCGGCGTGGCGTGCTTGTCTTCCTCGGTCAGGTCGTGGCTGTGCAGGAAGCAGCGTGCCGAGAAGGGGATATAGTAAAACTCGAAATTGCGGCGGGTGTCGGCCAGATGATCGGCCTGGGCCAGGGTCTCATCCCAGTCCAGGATCCAGGATTCGCGCCGGGAGCGGTAGGGATTCGTGTTCTGCAAGCGAATTTTGCTGATAATCCCCAGCGCTCCCAGTGACAAACGCGCTGCCTCGAATACTTCCCGGTTGTGTTCCTGATTACAGCTGATGAGTTCGCCGGTTGCGGTGACAAGTTCCAGGCCGGTTACGAAGCTGGGTAAACCACCAATACCTGCACCTGTACCATGGGTTCCGGTGGCAATGGCACCGGCCAGTGTCTGTTCATCGATATCCGGCATATTAATCAGGGCCTGGCCAACCTCGTGCAAGGGCGCACCGATAGCCGATAATCGCGTGCCAGCGTGAAATGTTGCCTGCAAGCTGGCCCGATCATGTTCGATCAGACCGCTGAGCCGGGCCAGGGATACGATATCTCCCTCGGTGGGAACCAGTGGCGTAAAGGAATGGCCCGCGCCTACCGGGCGAATGGGGCCGTTACTGCTTGCAACCAGTTGCTGCAATTCCTGCAGAGTCGCCGGGGCCAGCCGCGCGCGGGGTACACAGGACTGGGAACCGGACCAGTTTTTCCACTCGATAACCCGGGACGAGGCGGTCTGGCTGAGCCAGCTTCCACCCGCGATACCGCTTGCGGTTGCGGCCGCAAACAATTTCAGAAATTGGCGCCTGCCGGGCATTCGCTTAACCTCCGCTACCGCTCATAAACGTGATCAAAGCGGCGAAATCTTCTTCTTCGCAGTCAAAGCACATACCCAGGGGTGGCATACCGTTGTAGCCGGAGATCGTGTGTTCAAGCAGCACTTCCATGCCCTGTTCCAGGCGCGGCGCCCAGGCCGCCCGATCGCCGGTCAGCGGTGCCTGTGCCGCACCCTGTGCGTGGCAACTGCGACAGGAGCGATTGTAGATTTCCGCCACCTCCGGGTCAGCCGGTGTGCTGGGGCCCAATGACGGTACGGGCGCCCGCTGATCATCGGCGCAGGCGCTCAGCAGAGCTAGCAGAATTAAAACCACGGGGCGAAGAATGGCAGGCATAGTCGAGACTGTTCCGGAATCAGATCGGATTATACGCATTCGCCCACACCAGGTAACAGACTTATCCCGCCATGACTCAGCCCTGCTGTAGCTGTTTGATCACTGCCGCTGCCAACGGCTCGTCCGCCGGGTCTTCGGGCATGGGAAAGGTAATACGCGTCGTCAAACCGGCGTAGCGCTGCGTGTATACAGCAGCGATCTCGGCATAGGTACCGCGCGGCACGATCTTCTCCAGTACCTCATCGGTCAGTATATTCGGCATCTCTCCCCAGTTGCCCGCGCGGGTCAGTTGCAGCAGTCGCTGGCCCTTATCCTGCCAACCGAACAATTCCAGGCTGGGCCAGTAGGCCGGGGTAGAAAACAGAAAGCCGAGCATGTTGCGCTGCTTTTCCCACTCCGCGGCCACGGTTTCCTCGTCTTTACCGGTAGCGGTGAGCGGGCCCAGCACCAGTTTGAAATCCGCGCCATCGCGGCCCGCCTGTTCGAAGCCACTCTGCAGGCGCGGCAGGCACACCTCGCGGATATATTCCGGCGCCGTGTTGGTCGGGTGCGTGATCATGCCATCGGCAATGCGGCCCACCATTTTAGTCATGGCGGGGCCCACGGCTCCGGCCAGTATGGGTACGGCGGGATGATCGATGGGGCCGGGATTAAAAAACGGCTGTAATTTGGTCAGTGTGTAGTGCTCGCCTACGAAGTTCAGGCGCTCACCGGTCTGGAAACTGTGGAAGATAGCCTTCATGGCCTGCATGTATTCGCGCAGTTGCGGCACCGGGGAGTCCCAGCGGGCGGAGTAGCGCTTCTCAATATTGGGTTTGATCTGGGTCCCCAGTCCCAGCTCAAACCGCCCATTGGACATTTTCTGCAAGTCCCAGGAGGCGATGGCGGTAATCATGGGGCTGCGCGGAAACGCCAGCAGCACACCGGTTCCGACAATGAGTTTCTTGGTGGCGTTGAGCGCCAGGGCTGACAAGAGCAGGCCATCGTGCACGGCATCGGGCACCTGCAAACCGTCGTAGCCCATTTTCTCGGCACGCGCCGCATGCGGACCTACTTCACCTGGCCCCATGGTCTCCGGGCAGTTGGCGAACACCTGAAACATTTGAACTCTCCTGTTGACTGAGCAAATTAAACAGTTAAACTGATTATAAGTTTAACTTACTATAAGACTTTTGCAATGCCCAATCCACTGTCACAGGAAATTGGCCAGATTTTGATGCTGATGGCAAAGGACTTCCAGCAGCGACTGGATCGGGACCTTGCGGCCCGGGGTATCGCGGGCGTCGGACAGCGCCACCGGGCAATATTCCTGCATCTAGGGCAGCACGGCGCCAGTCGCAGCGTGGATCTTGCCCAGGCGGCGGGCATACGGCCGCAATCCATGATGGTGATCATCCATGAACTGGAGGAGATGGGCCTGATCGAACGGCAAGCCGACCCACGGGATTCACGCGCCAAACTGATTGATTTCACACCCGGGGGCCGGCAGCTGATCAAGGAGCTGACTCGATCCACGGAAACCGTGTGGCAGCAATACCGGAATATCGCCGGCGAACAGCGGGTGAGGCAAATATTCGAGGGCCTGGGCAGCCTGCTCAACCCCACTGAGGGAGACACATCGACATGACAGACAAGATCGCATTCATCACCGGAGCCAGTCGTGGCATCGGCGCCGAAACAGCTGTAGCCCTGGCCAAAGCGGGTTACAAGGTGGCAATTACAGCGCGTACATTGAGTGAAGGTGAAAGCCATGACCACGTAGGCAAGATTGCGCCCCTGCCCGGGAGTCTGGAAGCGACGGCAGCGGCGGTCACAGCAGTTGGTGGCGAGGCGCTGTGCCTGCGCGCTGACATCCTGGATGAGGAATCCATGATCGCTGCCGCCGAACAGGCGTTGGCGCACTTCGGCCGCGTCGACCTGCTGTTTAATAATGCCGTCTACCAGGGCGCTGGCAACCAGGAGCGGTTGCTTGATGTCACCAGGGAGCAACTGCTGGCCATCTACCAGGGCAACGTGTTTACCCCGCTGGCCTTGATCAAGACCCTGTTGCCCGCCATGGAAACCGCCGGCGGCGGCACCATTATCAATATGTTGTCTTACACCGCGACCGTCGACCCACCGGCTCCGGCGGACAAGGGTGGCTGGGGTTATGCCTACCCCTCCTCGAAAGCCGCCTTCGGCCGCATGGCCGGTGCCCTGCGGGTGGAACATCCCGACAGCGGCCTGCGAATTTTCAACATGGAACCCGGCACCGTGGTCACCGAGGTGATGAAAGCGGCTGGCGTCGCTGAAGAAGTATTGCAACGTTTCAAACCCTGTAGTCCAGCCACTATCGGCGCGGTCGTGACATGGTTGGCTGAAAACGAGCCGCGCGAGGAGTGGCATCCCAAAGCTACCCTGCGCGCGCCTGCCATCGCCAAAGAGCTGGGTTTATTGAAGGTCCCTTCGTTGTTGGGGGCGGAGTTGGGAACAGAGTTGGGAACAGAGTTAGGAGCAGAGTCATGAGCCTGGTATTACTGGAAAAACACGACGGTTACGCGATTGTCACACTTAACCGACCCGATGCAATGAATGCCTTGTCGCGAGAACTACGCCAGCAATTTGTCCAGGTGTTTGAGGATTGCACGCAGGACCAGAACATCCGGGTCATTATCCTGACGGGCAACGGCCGCGCGTTCTGCGCGGGCTTTGACCTCAAGGAACTGGGCTCAGACAATTCAGACAACGCCGCTGGCAGCTCGAACAATGCCGCCGCCGAGGTCAACAATGCCCTGGCCCGGGCTATGGCCGCCTTTGACGGGCCGATCATCGGCGCCATCAATGGTCACGCCATAACCGGCGGCTTTGAAATGGCATTGGCCTGCGATGTTTTGATTGCCTCGGAAAACGCGCGCTTTGCAGATACCCACGCCCGGGTCGGGATGTTGCCTGGCTGGGGCTTGAGCCAGAAGTTGCCGCGACTGATCGGCCTGTCCCGGGCCAAGGAAGTTTCCTTTACCGGCGCACCGGTGTTCGCTCGGCAGGCCTACGAATGGGGCCTGGTCAATCATGTGTTCCCGGCCGACGTACTGCTGGAAAAAGCCGTGGAGATGGCGGAGAACATGTGCGCCTGCGTGCCGCACATCCTCAAGCAATACAAGCCGCTGATCGAGGATGGCTACTCCATGCCGCTACAGGAGGCCATGCTCTGGGAAGAAGCGCAGGCCATCGAATCCGCGAAACAGGCCAGCGCCTATATAATCGAGCAGCGACGCCAGCAGGTGCTGGCAAAAGGCAGGAGTGAAAAAGATGACAGATAAAATTGCCCTGGTCATGGGTGGCGGCGCCGGTACCGGTCGCGCTACGGTGATGGCGTTCGCAGCCGCCGGCTACCAGGTGGTGGTTGCCGATATCAACGAGGAAGGCGGCCAGGGCACCCTGGATCTTCTGCAATCCAGCGATGGCGAGGGAATCTTTGTGCACGCCAACATGGGGAATACGGAGGATATCCGCAAGGTCATCCAGGCCGCCCGCGACACCTACGGTGCCCTGCACGCGGTGTCCAACAATGCCGCGCTGGGCACGCCCAACAAACCGATTACCGAGATTGAAGAAGACGAGTGGGATCGCTGCATGGGGGTCACGCTCAAGGGCGTGTGGCTATGCCTCAAATACCAATTGCCCCTGATAGAGGAGTCCGGTGGCGGCGCCATCGTCAACATCGCCTCCGTATCCGGAATGCGCGGCGAAGCCCATCAATCTGCCTATGCCGCGGCCAAGGGTGGTGTACTGACCCTGAGCAAGGCCGCCGCCGTGGAATACGCCAAACGCGGCGTTCGCGTCAACACCATCTGCCCCGGCGGCATCAACACCGGCGGCATGCAGTTCTATCTGAAAAACATGCCGGAAATGCGCGACAAGGTCATGAACGCCCATGCCATGGGCAGGCTGGCCGAAGCCGAAGAGATTGCCGATGCCGTGGTCTTTCTCTGCTCCGAAAACGCCTCCTTCATCACCGGCCACGACCTCGTCGTCGACGGCGGCGCCCTCATCCGCTCCAACGTCCTCGACCTCTAAAAACTTATCCAGTCCGGTGGTATCTACCCAGCCCTGCAAGCCCGGATCCTTGTGGGCGATGATGTAATAGCGGGAACCGTCGCTGGCCACCGGTAGCTGGTGTCCGCTAAGCAAAGCACCAATCAAACCACCTGCTATCGCGGTGAGCAATTTCCCCAATGGAGCAACCCTCGAAGTCTTTGACCGGCACAGTCTGACAACAGCTGACAACAGCTTGTCATCGCTGACAATTCATCTTACCTTTGAGGACCTTTCGACAGTAGTGGAGACCGCCATGCGCGCCAACATAGTTCAGGAACTTGCACTGAAATACGCCCAGTATGTGGACGACAAGGCGTATGACAGCATGGGCAATATACTGGCCGAGGATGTGGAGATGGGCTCGCCGGACTTCGAAACCCACACGCTGGCGGACTTCAAGGAGCAGCTCAAATTCCTGGATAACTTTTCCGCCACTCTGCACATGATCGGCAACCAGCTCGGCGAATGGGAAGGTGAGAAATACAGCGGCGAAACCTACTGCGTGGCATCGCATATCTATGAGAAAGATGGGGTTCCCCACAAGCTGGAAATGGGTATCCGCTACAAGGACACTATTGCGCCCATGGACGGCACTTACAAATATACCCGCCGTTATCTCGATGTGGTGTGGCAGCAGGATCTGCCGCTTGAGCTCAGCAGAGCCTTAGCCTCCTAGAGAGCCTCAGCCTCCTAGTGAGACTCAGCCTCCTAGTGAGCCTCAGCCCTCTAGTGAGCCTCAGCCCCCTAGGCGAAAAACCCGCTCAGGAACAAGGCCGCAATGCCACCATCAATGACAATGGGTGGAATGCTGCTTCTGAAGGTCATGCCATCTTTGGCGATAGAGTAAAAACGCGCCAGGGTGAGGAACAGCCACGCCAGCCCGAGGGACATATACACTTGCGGTGAGTTGAGTAACAGGGCGGCGATCGAAAGGCCAATGTTCATGCCCCCGAACACCGCGCGGATTTCGGACCAGGCCTCCGGTTTGGTCATCTCGATACCCATGGAAGCGGTGAATAACTGCGGCTTGAAAAAGCCCACCAGCCCGATTATCAGCATCAGCACGGCGCCCACCCGCGGCAACCAATCCACAACCGATTCCATCAGTCCATCACCTTGTTCACGAAAACAGGGAGGTTAACAAGTTGTCAGAGGAACCAAAAGCTCTAACGCTCTGGTATACGCCCTCTGCTGCGGAGCATGCCGATTAATAGGAACGCGGCATCCCCAGTTCGTGTTCACCCAGGTAGGACAGGATCAGGTTAGTGGAGATAGGTGCGATCTGGTACAGGCGAGTTTCCCGAAACTTGCGTTCCACGTCGTACTCCTCCGCCAGGCCGAAACCGCCGTGGGTTTGCAGGCAGGTGTCCCCCGCCGCCCAGGACGCTTCCGCGGCCAGCATCTTGGCCATGTTGGCCTCGGCCCCACAGGCTTCTCCCGCGTCATACAATTCCGCCGCTTTTGACACCATCAAATCTGCCGCCTCGGTCTGGGCGTAAGCGCGGGCAATGGGAAATTGCACCCCCTGGTTCTGACCAATGGGCCGCCCAAACACCTTGCGTTCGCAGGCGTAGTCAGTAGCTGTCTTGATAAACCAGCGGGCGTCACCAATACACTCGGAGGCGATCAGGATCCGCTCGGCGTTCATGCCGGACAGGATATAGCGGAAGCCCTTGCCCTCTTCACCCAACAGGTTTTCCGCCGGCACTGGCATATTGTCGAAGAACAACTCGGTGGTAGCGTGATTTATCATGGTACGAATAGGCCGGATGGTGAGACCGTTTTCCAGCGCCTCGCGCAATTCCACCACGAACACGGACAATCCATCGGTGCGCTTGCTCACCTCATTGCGCGGTGTGGTGCGCGCCAGCAGAATCATCAGGTCCGAGTGCTCGGCCCTGGATATCCAGACTTTCTGGCCATTGACGATGTAACGATCACCATCGAGAGTGGCGGTGGTGGTAATGCCGGCGGTATCGGTACCAGCGCTAGGTTCGGTGACCCCGAAAGCCTGCAAGCGCAGCTCACCTCGGGCTATCCCCGGTAAATAGCGCGCTTTTTGTTCATCGCTGCCATGGCGCAGCAGGGTGCCCATGGTATACATCTGGGCGTGACAGGCCGCCGCATTGGCCCCGTTTTCGTGGATGGCCCTGGTGATTTCCAGGGCGACGCTCAGTGGCAATCCACTACCACCGTACGCCTCGGGGATAAGACACGCCAGCAATCCAGCATCGGTCAGGGCCTGCACAAATTCGCCGGGGTATTCTCGCGCGCGGTCCTTTGCGCGCCAGTACTCTCCCGCATACTGGTCACAGATTTGCGCTACCGTGTCCCGCAGCTGGGCGATAATTTCCTGATATTCACTCATAAACCGGCACCTCCTGCTTACGGCTGCTGATCACCATCTTTGCCCCATGTAAACCCAGCTGCCGGGCAATGGCCTTGCCAATCCAGGTACCGCCGCCGGTGAGCAACGCCGCCTTGCTCTGCATCAGGTCTTTTCTGAAATCAGACACAATCCACCTCCGCTTCGGAGGCGCAGTATAGCGTTTGGCTTCAGTAGTTCACCAGCAGGTAAAACCGCGGTGAGGGAATGGGCGCACTGCAATTCAGCCCGGCAGACGCACATCATCCATGATGGTTTCCTCGGGCTCCTGCACGTGGTAACCGACGATGTAGTCGATACCTATCCGGCACAAGGCGGAAAGCGCAACCGCATTCTCCACCCGGCTGGCTATGGTCAGAACCTGCTTGTCCTTGGCCGCGGCCACGATCAGGTCCAGTTGCAGGCGCTGCCCCGGGTCTTCCAGGTCTTCCATGAAACAACCATCTATGACCAGGTAATCCATGGGGATCAGCTGTATCAGCTGCAGGTAGTTTTCGCCGGCACCAACATTGGCCACCGCCAACTGGAAGTGCAGTTGTTTGCACACCTCAGCCAATGCGCGAACCTGGGAGAGGTTGTGTTCCACCACACTTTCACTGACCTGCAACACGATGGATCCGGCCTTGAGGTCGTGCAGTTGCTGTCGCTCAACCAACCAGTTGCCAAAATCAGCATCGTGCAGTGACGCCTCTGAAACGCGCAGGAACAGCAGTGACGGTTTGCCCTCTGTCGCACGTTGGGCAGACATGGCAAAGGCCTTGTCGATAATCCAACGGTCAATGGTAGACATCAGACCGGTACGTTCCGCAGCGGGCATGAATTCCCCCGGCAAGATATCATCACACCCCGCATCCAGCATGCGCACCAGCACATCGTAGCTGTTGTTGGCCGTGCCCATGAGGCTGGCGATAGGCTGGTATACCAGGTGAAAGCCATCATCTTCCAGCGCCGAGCGTATTTTGCGTACCCAGCCGGCATCCTGAAGTTGACCGTTGTCATCAATCTCCAGTGACTGGTTGACTTGTAGCTGATTGCCACCTTTTTGCCGCGCCTGCTTGGCAGCTGCTTGCGCCAGTGAAAACGCCTGGGTTGAATCGGTAACCGATTCAGACAGTTCGACCAAACCGATGCTGACGGTCATGCTGGTGGAAAGCGCTCCCGCAGCAAACACCGAGGCGGAAATAGTCGCCACCAAATCCTCTGCCAGTTTACGAATCTCGCTGAAACTGCGACGCAGCACCAACGCGGTGAAAATATTGCCGCCAAAGCGGGCCACCACACAGTGCTTCCCCGCCTGCTCTTCTATCAGTATCCCCAACGCCCTGAGCACAGCATCGCTGGCGAGGGGACCAAAGCGCTCATCGATAACGCTGAAGTGGTCGGGTCGTATATAGAACAAAGCCTGGACCAGCCCTTTCCGTTCTTTTTTTACTTCTGCTGAGGTAATACGAATAAAATGCGCGCGGTTGTACAAACCGGTGAGGGAATCCCGCACCTGCAACTCGGCAATTTCCGCCCGGAAGTCACGGTTTTCCTGCTCGCAACTAATACTCAAGACAACACCTTCTCGGCCAGTTATCAGACAGGACTGTAGGGCTCGCCGGTTTTACCTGCAAAGGCTTTTTCGCGTTTTTGTGACGTGGTTCCCAAAAAGAATTGGCCAACCGTGGTAGGGGGCTGATCGCCCCCTGTGCGCAGGTTTACTTCGGCGTCGGGTGCTGGAAAGCTTCTCCGTCCCAGCGCTCACGCACCACGAACTCCTGCACCAGATTGCGCTTGAGCCGGGTAAGCTGCCGCACCGGTTTACCCATGGGCACCAGGGAGAGAAGGTGGTGCGCATAGCCTCGTATAGTTCCATAGTAAGTCTGTGGGTTTGGGTTAAGTGATGCAAAGACCGGCCCAGGAAGCGCTTCAACTCAGAACATATACTTGAGTTCCACGCCGTACATACGCGGCGGCTCGCGCCGGTCGTAGGAGGGCGCGCCGTCAGAAAAACCTGAGGCGAGCTCGGGACCATTGCCGCCGGGATCATCGTCGGGGCCCCAATCGGTAGCATTGGTCACCCAACCGGCCACTTCCCAGGAACCGGAGGCGCTGAGGTAAGCCAGGCGCAAATTGAGCTGCTCCTTGTCGTCCCGGTCCGGGCACCTGTCAAACGGTGCCTCGCTCAAGGTACCGATGGCTGAGTCCTTGCTAATGACAAGCTCGCCCTCTACCGTATCCAGTTCATAATAGGCAGAGGTTTCAGTACCAAGATCCTGAATATAGTGGCATGACTGGCGATCAGTCTCACCTTCCTGCCAGCCCCAGGAAATCGCTGCGGATACCTCGCTACCGCCGTCAAAGCCATAGCTGTAGGTCGCACCCAAAGCATAGGAGAGCTCGGGAGAACCGCCGAATTTCTCACCGGACTCATCCACCGGATCACAGACTCCCTCGACGGCACGACGGCGGATGCGCGAGGAGTACTCGGCGTCCAGCGTACCCAGGCTGCCCCACAACTCCAGACCCTGCAGCGCCACCCAGTTCACGGCCAGCTCAAAACCGCTGCCCTCAACATCGGATGTCTCAAACAACTCGGGCAGGTTGACACACAGGGGTTGGCCATCCCCGCGCCATCGTTTTTCATGAGAAAAACGGACGCCGACACGCACATGCCGTTTGGTCACGACTGCACGAAAAGGAATACACCCGAACCAACAGAGAAACGGGTGAAAAGGAAATGCATGTCAAACTGGTTGCCAAGCAATTACCTCACTTCAAGATCAGGCTGAATGAACTAAGCCTTGCCCTTTTCTATGAAAATGGACTTGAGCCGCCGCCAGGTCTGGTGGACAAAAAGAAGCGCGACCCGAACAACTATGGCTGGAGAATCTGGCTGCAGGCCAAGCGCCTGAAGGAAGACCCACGAGACCTGAAAGAGATTATTCGTACCTCATTGGAAAACTCATACAGCCGAGGAGATTTGGAGAAGAAGCTCAAAGATCACGGTCTGTATTTGGCACAAGGAGATAAGCGCAATTTTCTGATTGTCCATCATAGCGGGGAGCCAATGGCGATGACGCGCTATTCGGGTATGAAGAGCAAGGATATCGCGGGCAAGATCGGAGAAGCCAAAAATCTGCCCACACTTGCACAGGTGCAAACGCAGATAAAGGATCAGCAATCACAAGTCGTCAAAAAGAGGCTTGCTGATTTGAAGGAAAGGCAGTCAGTTGAAGCTCGTCCGTTACTGGCTGAAAAGAAAGCCATGACGCAAAACCACCGGGACGAACGCAGTAGTTTGAAGGACTTCCAAAAAGAGCGATGGCAACGAGAAGCTCTTAACCGTGCCAATCGACTTCGGAAGGGGATAATGGGATTGTGGGACATTGTTTCAGGTAGGAGAGGGAAAGTATCACGGCGAAATAAAGATGAAATCTTAGCTAACCGTCAGCGCGACCGGATGGAGCGCCAGGAAGTCATTACTCGCCAGCTTGCAGAACGGCAGGAATTGCAACAGCGGATAAAAACACTCTACTCGTCACACGACAATGAACGCAAGAAACTGGTCAAGGAGTTGGGACATTCTGTCCGAATTGTAGATAAGGCGCTTACAAACGAGTTTAATGATGCCGTCCATGGCAAGGAGCTGGATAAGCAGCAAGGCAAGTTACAGGACAATTTTAGTGATTCTTCCAGGCAAGAAGAAAAGGAAAAATTGTCGGATAGTTTTAATGAAAAAGCAGAGCCAGATCGTAAGGACAAAAAGGAAGACAAAAAGAATAATGATTTAGGTCGAACTCGGAAACGTGATCGGTAATTGTATTATCGGTAATTGTATTAGGCGGCACTTGATCTGACAGACAGTGTCAGATTTCAATGTCTCCTTTTACCCAAAGCGGTCAGATGGGCTATGATGAGGCGAGAGGCCCGAATCGACTCAAATTTGCCCTTCAGGATTACGCCATGAAGACGCGAACTAAACGTCACCTCGACATATATTCCGCCGTTATAGGGCTCGATAAGGTACTGACAAATTAAGCCATTGATACACAGAGAATTCCGCCATTCGTAATCAAGCAACCGCCCTACTCCATTCAGCAAACGCACCTATCCTGAGATCGCGATAACGCTCAGCTCTGACCAGGTGCCTACCCAAATTGAACAGATTACCGACAGCAGCGTGGGCGTTCAGAAAGCTCTGGGCCTGCCTGACTGATTTGAATCTCCGCATCCCACGTTCCGGCACCCGGGTCGGCTCATGTGACTGTTCCGCTCGGTTGTTCGCATACTGTGAGGTGTCATGGATAACATCGGGCATCAGCTCTCGACGAGCGACGCCATAACTCCTTAGTTTGTCTGTAACGATCTTTCTGGGTTCGTCGCCATGCGATCTCAACAGACGTTTAAAAAACCGCGTTGCCGCTGCTCCATCACGCTTGCCCTGCAAGAAAACATCAACAACTTCACCATCCTGGTCAACAGCACGCCATAGATAATGCTGTTTGCCGTTGATCTTGACGAAAACCTCATCGATGTAGAAAGTGTCGCCATAACCCTGATGCTTCCGCTTCGATTTTCGTGTGTATATAGTTCCGAATTTGATGCACCACAGCCTGATTGCTT
>JAPUKZ010000103.1 GCA_027295405.1 Gammaproteobacteria bacterium | reverse complement strand
GCGAAAACCATGTCGGACATGTTGCTCGGTGCGGTGATTGGCCTGCTGTTGATCTACCTGATCCTGGCATGGGTGTTTGCCTCCTGGATCTGGCCACTGGCCGTAATGGCCGCCATACCGCTGGGCCTGACCGGCGCCCTGGTGGGATTGTTCCTGCTGGACCTGAACCTTGGCGCCCTGGCCATCATGGGTGTATTTACCCTCACCGGCGTTATCGTCAACGATTCCATTATCCTGATTACATCGTATCGAGAGGCCCGGGAAAACGGCCTTGAGGTTCACCAGGCCCTGGCGGAAGCCTGCGGCCAGCGGCTGCGCCCGGTCATACTGACCTCGCTGACCACCGCTTTCGGACTCGGCCCACTGATGCTGGAGAGCTCACCCATGGGAGAAGTCATGATCCCGTTGGCGGCGGTGATCTGTTTTGGCCTGTTGTACGGCACCACCCTGATTCTGTTCGTCATTCCCACCATCTTGTCGGTGCTGGAGCAATGGGCTCCCTCTCGACGTGAAGGAGTATCCAATGAAATTCAATATGCGTATTAACCCGTCCCGAAAAAATCGCGTTCTCGCACTGATCACCCTCGCCGGCCTGGCTACAACCGGCACGCTGATGGCCACTGCACCGGAGCACGACGCCGCAGACATCGAGGAAAAGGCCTGGCCAGTGACAACCATGACGCTGGAGGCGCGAGCTCTGTCCCCGGAGTTGCGCCTGTTCGGCCGGGTGGAAACCCCCCGCCACGCCCAGTTGACCGCCGCGGTAACTGCCACGGTGGATACACTCAGCATCAGCGAGGGCGAGCTGGTCGAAGCCGGCCAGGTTCTTATGACACTCGATGAAGCCGACGAGGAGTTGCGACTGCTACAGCGCACGGCCGACACCACAGAGGCACAAGCGAAACTAGACAGCACACGTCGGGAGTTCGCCGTGGATACCCAGGTGTTGCAACACATGCAGGAACTGCACGAGCTGACACTGTCCAAACGACGCCGGCTGGATACCCTGCAACAGCAGAACCTGGTGGCCGCGGAACAACTGGAGGATACCCGCGCGATGGTAGCCCGGCAGGCCATTCAGCTGGCCCAGCAACAATTGCGGGTAGACAACCATCCCCAACGCCTGACCATGGCCGAGGCGGCTGTGGACAGGTCCCGAGCGCTGATGCAAGAACAGGAACTGCGCTTGTCGCGCACGGTGATCGTCGCGCCCTTTCGCGGACGCATTTCACACATCGATGCCGCACCGGGTGATCGCGTTCGCGAGGGTGAAATCCTGCTGGCCATGTATGATACAGACGCCCTGCAAGTGCGGGTAACCCTGCCCCGAAATGCCATCGCGTCAATCAAGCGTGCACTGGCCGCTGACGACACCATATCAGCGCAACTCAATGACAGCTCGATGACATTGCGGCTGCACCAGTTGGCCGCCGAAGTGTCCCGTGGGCGCAGTGGTGTTGATGGCCTGTTCAAGGTAATAGGTAATGGCGATACCCTGGAGCTTGGCAAAGCCGTGAATATCACCGTGGTGATGCCGCCGCTGGCAGACGTCGCCACCGTACCGGTGCAAAGCCTGTACGGCGACAACCGCATCTACGCCATTTTCGAGGGTCGCCTGCAGGGAGTCGAGGTAGACACCCTGGGACAGCGCACGGATGACCAGGGCCGCGTCGAATTACTGATTCGCCCGCAGCAGGGTGAGCTGCCCGAGGAAATACTGACAACCAGCCTGCCCCGGGCCAGCACCGGCCTGCGTGTGAACGTGATCAACGGCTAGTAGGGTCGAATTCATTCGACCGAATATCCTCTGTGGGGTCGAATTCATTCGACCGATGATGGTTGGTCGAATAAATTCGACCCTACAGGGCTGTGGTGTTGCCATGCAGCTACTGCTAACCTTTGGGAAAACTCCGCAGCACCAAAGGGAAGGCAGGCCATGCTGGAAAACCTGAATGTCGAAGCACTCATTAACGACTATGTGATGCCCTGGTCCATCAACATCGCGATGGCACTGGTTATAGTCCTGGTCGGTCGCATGCTTGTATCCATCATCATCAACATCTGTCGCAAGTTGCTGACGCGGGCAAACATGGACGAAATGCTGGTGACCTTTGCCTGCTCCATCCTGCGCTGGTTTCTGCTGCTATTTGTCATCATCGCCGCACTGGGTCAACTGGGTATCAATACCAACTCCCTGGTTGCCCTGCTCGGTGCAGCCGGCCTGGCCATTGGCTTGTCACTGCAGTCTTCCCTGCAAAACTTTGCCGCCGGCGTTATGTTGATCGTGTTCCGGCCTTTCAAAAAGGGAGACTACGTGGAAGTCGCCGGGACCACCGGTGCTATTGAAGAGATCGGGATTTTCACCACCACCATGTGCACCTCGGATAACAAGGAAGTCATCGTTCCCAACGGCGCCATCTACAGCGGCACCATCACCAACTACTCGGCCCGGGATACGCGCCGCGTAGACATGGTATTCGGTATTGGCTACGGTGATGATCTGCAGTTGGCGAAACAGTTGTTAACCGAAATCATCAGCGCGGATGATCGTGTGCTGAAGGATCCGGCGCCGCTTATCGCGCTTGGCGAATTGGGTGACTCCAGCGTTAACTTCCTGGTCCGCCCATGGGTGAAGGCGTCCGATTACTCGGCTGTACGCTGGGATACCAACGAGAAGGTCAAGCAAACCTTTGACGCCAGGGGCATCTCCATCCCCTTCCCCCAAATGGACGTACATATCGAGCAGGGCGGAGACTGATATGGAACAGCTTAGTGGCCAGGACGCGATGTTTCTGCATGCGGAGCTCGACAATCTTCCGCAGCACATCGGCGGCGTCAGCATCTACGACCAATCCAGCGCGCCCGGTGGCAAGGTTCGCTTCAAGCAAATCCTGGCACTGCTGGAAAACCGGTTGCACCTGTCGCCGATTTTTCGCCGCAAACTGGTAACCGTCCCCGGCGGCGTGGACCGCCCCTACTGGGTTGACGACCCGGACTTCGACCTGGAGTACCACGTGCGCCATATTGCCCTGCCCAAGCCAGGCGACTGGCGACAGTTGTGCATCCTGGTGTCGCGACTACACTCCCAGTCGCTACCCCGGGGCAAGCCATTGTGGGAAATCTACATTATTGAGGGCCTGGATAACGTGGAGGGGCTACCACCCAAATGCTTTGCCCTGTTGATGAAGGTGCACCATGCGGCAATGGATGGCGCTACCGGTGCCCAGTTCATGAATATCATGCACGACCTCGAGCCCACAACCGCCGTCCACAAAGCGCCTGCTGAGCCCTGGACCGGAGAGAAGGTTTCCACGCGCACCTTGCTGGGCAAGGCCTACCGCAATGCCTGGCGCAAGCCCGGCGACACATGGAAGCTGGCAAAGCAGATTGTGCCCGCCATGCGACGGATATCCGCCGGTCGTAAAAACGAGGCATTCGATACCCTGGATGACAAACCGGAAACCCGGTTCCAGGGCAAGATATCCCGGCACCGGGTGGTAGAGGCGCGCAAGTTTGATTTTGATGTGGTGCGGGCCATCAAGAACACCCAGCCGGGTACCACCGTCAACGATGTCATGCTGACCATCGTCGCCGGCGGTTTGCGTCGCTACCTCGAGTCCAAGGGTGAACTGCCTGAGCAATCACTGGTGACCGGCTGTCCCATCGACGTTCGCACGGAGGAAGAACGCAGTGCCGGCGGCAATATGGTGGGCTTTATGAACGTGGCCCTGCACACCCAAATTGCCAACCCCGCCCAGCGCCTGAAGGCAGTGCACGACTCCGCCGTTGGTGCCAAAATCTACGCCCAGGCCCTGGGCCCGCGAATCATCCTGGATATTACCAACTTTTTGCCAGGCAACGTGCTGGCAGTGGCGATGCGCGCCGCTACGGCTACCGGTCTGACCGAAGCTTCAATCGTGTACAACACCATTATCACCAATGTGCCGGGGCCGCCCCACCAGATGTATTTTTGCGGCGCCACACTGATCGACTCACTCAGTTTCGGACCGCTGCTGCCCAACGTGGGCCTGTTCCATATCGTCTATAGTTCTGTGCTGAACAAGCGGGGCACGATTACTCTCTCTTTCACCGCTTGTCGGGAAATGCTCCCCGACCCCGCTTTTTACGCCGAGTGCCTGCAGGAATCCTTTGAGGAACTAGAGCAAGCCACCCTGGGTAAATAACCACAGAAGGAATACTGTATGCGCGCTGCACTACTGGAACGGGCCGGCGAGCCCCTGAAGATCGTTGACGACGTTGAAATCATCGAGCCTCGCGCCGGGGAAGTCCGGGTGCGGGTGAAATACTGTGGGCTGTGCCATTCCGACCTGGGCATGGCTGACGGTTCCAGCCCCATAGTAGAGTTTCCGATTATCCTCGGCCATGAAGCCGCTGGTATAGTCGAGAGCGTCGGCCCCGGGGTCAGTCACCTGGCACCCGGTGATCACGTGGTACTGACCCCGGTACCGGCGTGTGGACAGTGCTACTACTGCCAGCGCAATGAGCACAGCCTCTGCGTGAACTCCATGAGCATCATGACCGGCACCCTGATGGACGGCGAAACCGGCCTCTCTCGCAATGGCCAGCGGGTGATACGCGGTGTCGGTGTGGCGGCCCTGGCCGAATACGTGATCACGCCCGCCACCGGTGCGATCAAGGTTGACCCGGATATTCCACTGGAAACGGCCTGCGTGATCGGTTGCGCACTGCAGACCGGTGTCGGCGCGGTACTCAATACCGCCGAAGTAGAAGAAGGGGCTACGGTCTTGATTATGGGTGCCGGTGGCATCGGCATATCAGCCATCCAGGGCGCATGCCTGGCGGGTGCCTCGATGATTGTAGCCTCAGATCCCAACCCCGATCGCCGCACCGCGGCCATGGAGTTCGGCGCCACACATACCATCGACCCCATGGCCGAAGACGTCACTGCCCGGGCCTTCGAATTGACCAACGGAATCGGCATGGACTACGCCTTTGAAACAGCCGGTGTTGCCGCCCTGGTTGAAACCGGCCTGGCGGCCGCCCGCAACGGCGGCACCATTGTGTGCGTCGGCGCCCCGCCACTGGATGACGGCATCAACATTCCCCATGCCGTTCTCTTTACCATCTCCGGCAAGAAACTCTGCGGTTGTATGCTCGGCAGCGTCAACAGCCTGCGGGAAATTCCCAGGCTTATCGGTCTCTGGCAAGCTGGAAAACTGGACCTTGAGGGCATGATTACCGCCCGCCGGCCCCTGGAGGAGGTCAATGAGGGCTTCGACGACCTGGCCCGGGGCAAGGGCATCCGCACCGTCTTGGAGATCTGACCAGGGCCAGGGTCTGACCCTTCAGATGTCTACTCTGCGATCCAGTTCGGCCGCATGGCGCTCGATATGTTTATTGAAGCCGTCTCCAACACCAAGCGAAGAGTCAACCGCCTCCCCGAGTGGAAATATCAGCGGCTGAGTATGCACCAGCCAACGCACGGCCGAGATAAACACCGGGTGAACCGAATCTGAATAGCCACTGTCCAGGTCCATCGCCTCACCGATGGGATTACTCGCTGAGTGCAAATAAAATGGCGCAATAAGCACTCCCAAGAAGGCAATCACAGCCACCAGCGCCTTGCCAAACTTTCCGATTCGCTTACCGGCAACGATCCCGGTAAATATCTTGAGTGATGAGATCATCACCATCGTCAAGCTGAGAATCATCACGATGGGAGGGATGTAAGTAGTTCTGACAGCGCGCTTCCCTTCCAACTCGTAGGTTTCTCCATCCGCAAACTTCTCCGGTGGGGCCAACATGATCCTGGAAATTTCGGCGGACTTCCGCTTTGCTTCAGGTTCGGCAACCTGCCTGTAAAAGTCCCGTTTGTTCATGCGCAGGGAGACGGTCTCACCCTGGCGAATGTGCAGCTTTTTTCGCAATGTGTCTTCAATACCCGCCGCCTTAACAAACTCTTCAAAATCCAGGTCTGGCAGCATGCTTTTAG
>JAPUKZ010000102.1 GCA_027295405.1 Gammaproteobacteria bacterium | reverse complement strand
CCTGGCGCCGGATATGCGAGCGCTGCTGGACGCCGCCGATACGCCTGTCATCGCCACGGCGGCGGGAGACCGGGTGGACTTTGTGTCGCGATTTTTTGGCCCCCAGGTGGGCATCGATGAAGACCCGGTGACCGGTTCAGCCCATTGTGCGCTGGTGCCTCTGTGGGCAGATCGCCTCGGCAAAACTGAACTCAGTGCCCGCCAGGTTTCGCAGCGCGGCGGTGAGCTGCACTGTGAACTGCGCGGCGACCGTGTGCTTCTGCGGGGTCACGGCCTGACTTTCCTGCGCGGGCAGATAGAACTACAGTAGGGCTCACCGCAGCAGTGGCTCCAGGGAGGGCCAGACGTTCTCCAGCAACAGGCTTTGCGCCTCCGGCCGGGGGTGTATGCCGTCCGCCTGCATCAGTGTCGATTGTGTTGCGATACCCTCGAGCATGAAGGGGACCAGTGCGCTGCCGGTCTCGTCGGCGACCTGCGCAAAGCTGTCGCGAAACTGCAGGGTGTAACGGCTGCCGTAATTGGGGGGAATTTCCATGCCCAGCAGCAGTACCCGGGCGCCACTGGTCTCCGCCCGCGTGGCGATATCCAACAGGTTTGCCCGCAGGCGTTTGATCGGGTAGCCGCGCAGGCCATCGTTGCCCCCCAATTCCACAACGACCACCGCCGGCTGATGCAGTGACAAAAGTTCCGCCAGACGGCTGGCGGCGCCGGCACTGGTCTCGCCGCTGATACTGGCATTGACCACCTGGTAATCCGGGTGACTGCCCTGCAACTGTCGCGCTAACAGTGCCACCCATCCCTCTTCTAGAGACATGCCGTAGGCAGCGCTGATACTATCCCCTAGAACCAGCACGGTCTGGCCCGGCGCTGCACTGCTCAGCGCAGAGCCTGACAACAGGTATAACAGCAACAGCAAGCGCGTGAACAAGGGAAAGCGATAACTCATGATCAAGACTGAACAACTCCTCAAACGGGTGCCCCTGGCAGATGGTGAGCTGGAAATACTGAAAGGGATTGACCTGGAAATCAAGGCGCATGAATCCGTGGCCATCGTCGGCGCCTCGGGATCCGGCAAATCCACCCTGCTGGGCCTGATGGCCGGACTGGATGTCGCCAGCTCGGGGCAGGTCTGGATCGACGGCGTTGATCTCAGTGTTATGGATGAGGACGAGCGGGCCGCATTGCGTGCCGACAAGGTGGGCTTTGTTTTCCAGTCCTTCCAGTTGCTGCCGGCCCTGACCGCGCTGGAGAATGTCATGCTGCCGCTGGAACTGCATGGCAGTGATGATGCGCTGGCGCGCGCCCAGTCCTTCCTGCAGCGGGTTGGACTTGCCGATCGCATGGATCACTACCCGAACCAGTTGTCAGGTGGTGAGCAACAGCGGGTGGCTATTGCCCGCGCCTTTGCCTCGGAGCCGGCGATCCTTTTCGCCGACGAGCCCACCGGCAACCTCGATACCGCTACCGGTACCCGGGTTATTGACCTGTTGTTTGAAATCAACCGGGAACAGGGCACCACCCTGGTTCTGGTTACCCATGAGCAACGGCTTGCAGATCGCTGTGACCGGCGCTTTCACCTGGACGGCGGTGCCCTGGTGGGTGAGGACTGAGCGGCCCATGATTGTCTTGCGAATGTTGTTGAGGGATTGGCGTGGCGGCGAGTTGGGGGTCCTGCTGGCGGCCCTGGTCGTGGCGGTGGCTATTGTTTCCGGTATCAGCGCCTTTACCGGTCGTCTGCAGAGCAGCCTCGAACAGGAGAGCCACCGGTTCCTGGCGGCAGACCTGGTAGTGGCCGGTTCCCGGGAGCATCCCGCGCAATGGTGGCAACAGGCCGGGGAGGGCGGATTACTGCGTGCCCGTACCCTGGCTTTCCCCTCCATGGTGTACGCCGGCGAAGAGGATATGTACCTGGCGGCAGTCAAGGCGGTCAGCACTGGCTATCCACTGCGCGGTGAGTTGCTGATGAGTGCGCAGCCCTTTGGCGATCCACAAATCATCGGCCACGGCCCAGCACTGGGAACCGTGTGGCTGGATTCGCGACTGTTTCCACTGCTCAATGTCGCCATTGGTGATCGAATCCATATTGGCGATGCCGGTTTCGAAGTCACCGCCGCGGTGCGCAGTGAGCCCGACCGTGCCGGCAGCATATTGGGCTTTGGTCCCCGGGTGCTAATGCATATCGATGACATTCCCACAACCGGGGTAGTGCAGCCCGGCAGTCGTGTGGAATACCGGCTGTTGCTCGCCGGCGAGACAGAGAAGCTGGCGGCATACCAGCAGTGGCTGGAACCACAACTGAGTAACGGCTTTCGGCTGATTGATGTCAACAACAGCCAGCGGGGCATCGGCCGGGCCCTCCAGCGCGCCGAGAGTTTCCTGCTGCTGGCGGGGAGCCTGGGCGTGGTGTTGGCCGGTGTGGCTATTGCCCTGGCGGCGCGCCGATTCAGTGTTCGCCACTACGATTACGTGGCGATCATGAAGAGCCTGGGGGCCAGCTCTCGCAAAATCAACCGCATCTACGCGCTGAGCCTGTTGGCAATCGGTGTCAGTGGCATCCTGCTGGGCAGTGTGCTCGGGTGGTCGATGCAGGCCCTGTTCTTTGAA
>JAPUKZ010000101.1 GCA_027295405.1 Gammaproteobacteria bacterium | reverse complement strand
GGTTTTTGACGTGACGAACTGGGCATATAGCCAGGCTGCCCTGGCACGATTGACCGGTGTTGATTTCATCAGGGTCCAACTACCGGTGTCCTGATAGCCCAGTTTTTGACCCTCTTCCCAATACGCCCCGTGAGGGGAGGGCGCCATGCGCCATTTCGGGGTGCCGTCTTGGTTCATGACCGGCAGGCCCGGCGCGACCATGTCTGCAGTAAAAGTGGTATACCAGAAGATTTGTTGGGCGATATGGCCCTGCGCCGGAACCGGTCCGGCTTCGGAAAATACCATCCCGGAAGCTTCCGGCGGCGCGTACTTGTGCAGCCACTCGATATATTTTGACAGGGCATAGACGGCAGCAGGGCCGTCTGTGGCACCACCTCTCTCTACGGTTGATGCGGTCGTTCGGCAACCGTCAACCCGCAGCCCCCATTCATCTACCGGTAGGCCATTGGGGATGCCCTTGTCGCCGGCGCCGGCCATGGACAGCCACGCATCCGTGAAACGCCAACCCAGGGACGGGTCTTTCTTGCCATAATCCATATGCCCATAAACTCGTTTGCCATCGATTTCGCCAATGTCGTTGGTAAAAAAATTGGCAATGTCTTCATAGGCAGACCAATTCACCGGAACGCCCAGTGGGTAACCGTATTTGGCCTTGAACCGGGCCTTGAGTTCCGGATCAGTAAACCAGTCGTAACGGAACCAATAGAGGTTGGCGAACTGCTGATCCGGCAGCTGATACAGCTTGCCATCCGGACCGGTGGTAAAAGACCTGCCGATGAAGTCATCCAGGTCCAGGGTTGGAGAGGTTACCTGTTTGCCTTCTGCCGCCATCCAGTCGCTGAGATTGCGAACCTGCTGGTAGCGAAAATGTGTACCCACAAGATCGGAGTCGTTGACATAGGCATCATAAATGTTTTCCCCCGACTGCATTTGCATTTGCAGCTTCTCCACCACATCTCCCTCACCGATCAGGTCGTGAGCAACGCGAATGCCGGTGATCTCGAAGAAAGCGCGGGCCAGGGTTTGGGCTTCGTACTCGTGTGTGGCAATCGTCTCGGAGACGACTTTTATCGCCATCCCCTGAAAAGGTTTGGCGGCGTCAACAAACCACTGCAGTTCCTGCAGTTGTTCCTGCTCGGTTAGCGTCGAAGGCTGGAACTCACTCAACCAGAGTCTGGCTGCATCCATGTCGGCGACGGCGGGGAGGGTGCTTATTGCCAGGGCAGTGAGGGAACACAGTCGTGCGAATTTCAGCAACATTTTCTGCGACGTTATCTGCGACGTTTTCTGTGACATAGTCAGTCCTGTTTTGAGAGTTCTAGCAGAAGCGAAATACCAGAACGGAATATATCATGCAGACGAGAAGTGACCACCACAGGGCAGCCTCAGCCAGGCCTAGCCAGGCCAGGCTGATAAAAGCGCTGCCCAACAGGGAGATAAACAGCCGGTCACCACGGGTGGTAGTAATGCCGAGAATACCCGCTCGTGGGTTGCCTCCCGGGCTGAAATATTCCCAGACACACATCATAAGTATCAGCGCTGCGATGGCGCAGAAAAACAGGGCCGTGGGCGTCGTCCACGCCATCCAGGAAAAACTCATCCCATCCGCCTGCGGCAAGACACTGCCTGCACTCTTCCTACACTCTGCCAAGGGCGAAACCCTTGGCGATATGGTTGCGTACAAAATAGATGACCAGTGCGCCGGGAATGATCGTCAAGACCCCGGCGGCAGTCAGTACACCCCAGTCCATGCCAGAGGCGGAGACGGTTCGGGTCATGATCGCGGCGATGGGTTTTGCGTCGGTTACCGTCAAGGTCCTGGCAATCAACAACTCCACCCAGGAGAACATGAAGCAGAAGAAGGCGGCAACGCCTATTCCGGAACGGATCAGGGGGGTAAATATTTTCACGAAGAACGCGGGGAAGGAGTAACCGTCGATAAAAGCGGTTTCATCGATCTCCCTGGGTATGCCGGACATGAACCCCTCGAGAATCCATACCGCCAGCGGTACGTTAAACAGGCAATGTGCCAGTGCGACCGCGATATGCGTGTCGATCAGACCAAATGCTGAATACAGCTGGAAGAACGGCAGTACAAAGACCGCAGGTGGCGCCATTCTGTTGGTGAGTAACCAGAAGAACAGGTGTTTGTCGCCCAGGAATCGATAGCGGGAAAAGGCGTAGGCCGCGGGCAATGCCACAGCAAGCGAGATGAGCGTATTGAGCACCACGTAGATCGAGGAATTGATGTAGCCACGGTACCAACTGGGATCAGTGAAGATAACGACGTAGTTATCCAGGGTGAAGTTTCGCGGCCACAGGCTGAACGTGGACAGGATTTCCTGGTTGGTCTTGAAGCTCATGTTGAGCAGCCAATAAAGCGGCAGCAGCAGGAACCCGATGTACAGAGTCGGCACTATCCAGCTGCTGGACTTCCTCACTTGCTGCGCCTTGCCGATTGCTGCGTCTGTCATGATCGTTCGCCCAAGCCTGGTGCGGCGTCGGCATCGGATTTTGTCATTACTGTGTAAAAAACCCAGGATAGCAACAGGATGATCAGAAAATAGACCAGCGACATGGCGGCGGCGGGACCGAGGTCGAATTGACCGACGGCCATCTGCACCAGATCGATAGAGAGAAACGTGGTGGAGTTGCCGGGCCCGCCGCCGGTCAGCACAAAGGGCTCGGTGTAAATCATGAAGGAGTCCATAAAGCGAAGCAGAATGGCGATCAGCAGAACCCGCTTCATGCGCGGTAACTGAATATTACGGAAAACGGCCCAGCGCGATGCGCCGTCAATATGCGCCGCCTGGTAGTAGGCCTCGGGTATGGCCACCAGGCCGGAATAGCACAGCAATACCACCAGGCTGGTCCAGTGCCAGATGTCCATGAGGATGACGGTGATCCAGGCATCGAGCGGGTCTTGCGTGTAATTGTAATCCAGCCCCAGGCTGGTGAGGCCATGTCCCAGCAAGCCGATATCGACGCGGCCGAATATCTGCCAGATTGTGCCTACCACGTTCCAGGGTATGAGTAGTGGCAGAGCCATCAGCACCAGGCAAACGGACACAGCGACCCCGCGCCTGGGCATACACAGTGCGATAGCGACACCCAGGGGAATTTCTATCGCCAAAACTATCGAAGAGAACAGGAGGTTGCGCAACAAGGCATTGTAAAAGCGCTCTGAGTGCAGTACTTCTTCGAACCACTCTGTTCCGACCCAAAAAAACTCATTATTCCCGAAACTGTCCTGCACCGAGTAATTCACCACCGTCATCAGGGGGATGACCGCACTGAACGCTACCAGCGCCAACATGGGCAGTACCAGCAACCAGGCTTTGTTATTCCAGTTTTTCATCGGTTAGTCAGGCCCCGTTTTGCTGCCGTACAAAACTGAATCACGGTAGATTTTCACGTGCTCCGGGCGAAAAACCATAGCGGGTGACGATGGCACCGGTGCTCCCTCGGGTACCAGAACTTGGATACTGTGGTGATCGAGCATCAGTTGCACGATCTTGAACCGGCCCAGATCCTCAATACTCTTGATGGTGGCTGGCAAGGCGTTGCTGTTCTCTTCGCGTGCCACCAGATCGATGTACTCCGGCCGAATACCCAGCTCAAGTCGACCCCTTGCCCCCGGGTGAGTAGTCCCCGGGTAAGTTGTCGCAGGGTAAACCTGCGCCAGTGGAATTCGGTGAGCACCGATGCTGGCGAACGGGCCATTGAGCTCACAGGGCAGAATATTCATTCCCGGAGAGCCGATGAAATTGCCGACAAAGGTATGTGCCGGTGAGTTGAACAGCTCTTCCGGTGTACCAATTTGCAGTACTTCGCCCTCCAGCATGACCATGACCTTGTCGGCAAAGGTGAGGGCTTCTGTCTGGTCATGGGTCACATAGATCATGGTGTGGCTGAATTGCTGGTGTACCTTCTTCAATTGCGCCCGCAGCTGCCACTTCAGTTCCGGATCAATAACCGTGAGGGGTTCATCGAACAATATTGCGTTTGCGTCTGTTCGCACCAGCCCGCGGCCCAGCGAGATTTTCTGCTTGATATCGGGGCTCAGCCGGCGCGCTTTCCGGTCGGCCAGATCAGCAAGCCCCAACATGGACAAAACTTCTTTTACGCGCGCGTCCCGGTCCACTTTCGCTAGCTTTCGCATGCGCAGCGGGAACATCAGGTTTTCTGCCACGGTCATCGTGTCGTAGACCACGGGAAACTGAAATACCTGCGCGATATTGCGTTGCTCTGCGGGCAGGGACGTGACGTCTTGCTGGTTAAACAAAACCCTGCCCCGGCTGGGAGTAAGCAACCCGGAAATGATGTTGAGAAGGGTTGTCTTGCCGCAACCGGAGGGACCCAACAGGGCATAGGCGCCGCCGTCTTCCCATTCGTGGTGAATGGACTTGAGCGCAGTGTTCCCGTCCTGCGACTGCTCGTCTGCGTACGAATGTGCGATGCCGTCGAGGACTATGCTTGCCATACCTGCCTACTCACAAGCGGTCGTGGTCTGGTGCATGCGCCAATTCGCCGGTGGGGTGGAAGAAGTAGAAAGTTTGCGGATCAAGAAACAGTTGAATCTCCTCATTCAGCGCAACCGCATGCACGCCGTGAATGAGCGCAATCCAGTTGCGACCGGCGAAATCGAAGTGTATGAAGCTCTCGGATCCGGTAATCTCGTTTACCGTTACAATGCCGGTAATTGCAACAGAACCCGGGCCTTGTTGCTGCAGGCCGATATGGTGTGGCCTGATGCCGAGGCGGTACGCGGCATCGGACAGGCCGAGCGCCTGGCTCCCCAGCGGTATGGGGTGATTGCCCAGAGTCAGCTGCGCGCCGGACTTCGTTACCGGCGCGGTATTGAGTGGGGGGTCGGAAAATACCATCGCGGTCGTTATGTCACCCGGGGTCCGGAATACCTCCAGTGTTTTGCCATACTGTCTGATACGCCCTTCATGGAGCACCGCCGTTTTGCCGCCCAACCGCAAGGCCTCGGTGGATTCTGTCGTTGCATACACCAGTACGGCGCCTTGCTCAGAGAACAATCGCGGAAGCTCGGCTCTCAGTTCCTCGCGTAACTTGTAATCCAGATTGGCCAGAGGCTCATCCAGCAAGACCAATTCGGCGCGCTTGACCAAGGCCCGGGCCAGCGCCACTCGCTGCTGCTGGCCACCGGACAATTGCGCGGGACTGCGGTTCAGGAGCTCGTCTATTTTTAGCAGCTCAGCAGCTTCGTGGACCTGCCTGGTGACTGACTTTTTCTCCATTTTTGCCACCCGCAGTGGGGAAGCGATGTTTTCAAATACTGACAGAGAGGGATAGTTGATGAACTGCTGGTAAACCATCGCTACATTGCGCTTCTGCACCGGCCTGCCGATGACCGATTTGCCGTTAAACCGGATATCACCCGAACTCGGTTTGTCCAATCCTGCCATCAGTCTCAGCAGGGAGGTTTTTCCCGACAGCGTGGGACCCAGAAGAATATTGATGCAATCACTGGAAAGCGTCAGGCAGACGTCATCAATCATGACCTCGCCGTCAACCATCTTGTTTACGTGAATCAGCTCCAGCATACCTCCCCCCGGCCAGACAGTATTACACTCGATTCTGCGGCATTCGCGCAAACGCTGGTCCAGGGAGAATGTATCGAGATCATTGGCAAAGACCAGAGGGCCCGTCCACGCCTTCTTAATTTCTTTGACAGTTTCCATCTCAACGCCCGTCGTCCGCAGCATCCGGTGTGACAAGACCAACAATTTGACCTCGGGCAGATCCGTATCGCGGCCAGTGAGCTGATCAGCCCAGCGCCCGATCCAGGTCCTCGATCAGGTCGTCCACGTCTTCAATACCGACGCTGAGGCGGATCAGGCTGTCTGCTATCCCCAGGCTCTCTCGTACTTCGGCCGGCAAACTGGCGTGGGTCATTATGGCGGGGTGCTCAATCAGCGATTCCACACCACCCAGGCTTTCCGCGAGTGAGAACAGCCGGGTGTCTTTCAGCACCTGTGTTGCATCGTCCAGATCGCCCTTCAGGTAAAACGACAACATGCCGGAGTAGCCATCCATCTGCGCGCTGGCCAATTCGTGCTGGGGGTGGGAAGGCAAGCCGGGGTACAGCACCGTTTCGACTTTCGCGTGTCCTTCCAGGAATTCGGCAATCTGCAGGGCGCTGGCCTGGTGACATTGCATACGCACGGCCAGGGTTTTGATGCCGCGGTGAGCCAGGTAGCAATCAAACGGTGCTTGCACCGCCCCGGCGGCGAACTGGATGAAGCCGACTTGTTCCGCCAGTTCGGCGTCGTTGCAGATCACTGCGCCGCCGATAATGTCGCTGTGGCCGTTCAGGTACTTGGTGACCGAGTGGATGACCACAGCAGCGCCCAGTTCCAGCGGGCGCTGGAACACCGGGGTGGCGAAGGTGTTATCGACGGCCAGTTTGATAGACCGGGATTTTGCGAATTCGGCGGTCGTCCGAATATCAACGATTTTCAGTAGCGGGTTGGTCGGCGTTTCAATCCAGATAAATCTGGTATTCGACTGCACCGCGTGTTCCAGCGCAGCGAAGTCGGTCAGGTCGGTGAAGCTGAACTCGATGTTCTGGTTTTTCAGGATGCGTTCGAACAACCTGAAGGTGCCGCCGTAGACATCGTAGGAACACAGCACATGGTCCCCCGGTTGCAGGGTGCGGATCACCGCATCGGAAGCGGCCAGTCCCGAGGCAAAGGCGAAGGCGTGGTCGCCATTCTCCAATGCGGCCAGACAGGCTTCGTAACGCGCTCGGGTGGGGTTGCCGGCGCGGGAATAATCAAAGCCCCGGTGCTCTCCCGGTGCTGATTGGGCGAAGGTGCTGGACAGGTGAATGGGTGGAATCACGTCGCCAAAGGACGGATCGGGGTCCTGCCCAACATGCACCGCCTTGGTGGAAATGCCTTTCATGTGTGCCTCGCTGTGGCTGTTCGTGACTTTTCGTGGCTGTTCGTGGCAGGACGCACTAACGCCGCTGGTTAAGGTAACTGAGAAGATCAATCTTGGTGAGCACAGCGACGGGAAGTCCCGAATCGGCATCCATCACCAGCGGTGTCTTGCCGGTGGTGACCAGGCTGGATATCTTTTCAATGTCGTCCTGCCCGCCGACGAACTCCACCGAAGTATCAACCAGCGATTCGATTGGATCCCCGGGTTGGCATTGACCCTCGTACAGGGCGCTGAGGATGGAGGCTTCGGTCACCATGCCTTTGATATAGCCTTGCTCGTCAGCTACTGGTAGCTGGCTGATGCCATTGTCTTTCATCAATTCGATCACGCTGGATACTTTTTCAGTTGTCCGGGCCGTGAATACACCGCCGGTCTGTAGGTTGAGGCTGGTAATGAGATCTTTAACGGTGCCGAGAGATGGCTCGTCGAGAAACCTGGCTTCTCTCATCCAGGCATCGTCATACACCTTGGAAAGATAGCGGTTACCGCTATCCGGCAGGATCACCAGTACCTTCTTTCCCCGCAGGCGTTCGCCCTGTTCAGCGATCCAGTGATTGGCACCGACTACCGCCGCCCCTGACGACACCCCGGAGTAGATGCCTTCCCTGGTTAACAGCTCCCGGGTCATCAGGAAGGACTCCTTGTCCTTGACCTGGACCATGTCGTCGATGACCTCGAAATCGTAATTGCCGGGAATGAAATCCTCGCCGATGCCTTCAATCTTGTACGTCAGAGCGGGGACGTTTGCGCCGGTTTTGAACTTGTCGTAAACAATGGAACCCAGCGCGTCCACGGCGACAATCTCTACCTCGGGCTTGTGCTCCCTGAAAAAACGGCCAACGCCACAAATGGTACCGCCGGTACCGATGCCGGCTATCAATACATCGATATCCGGGAGCTGGGTGAAAATCTCGGGGCCGGTATTGGCGTAGTGGCAATCCCGATTGGCCAGGTTGTTATACTGGTCGACATAGAGGGAGTTGGGAGTATCGGTGGCCAGGCGTCTTGACACCGAGTAATAACTCTTGGGATCTTCCGGTGCCACCGCGGTAGGCGTGACCACCACTTTGGCGCCGAAGGCACGCAGGTTGCGGATCTTTTCCTCGGACATTTTATCCGGCAGCACGAAGATGCACTTGTAACCCTTGATTGCGGCAGCGATGGCGAGGCCCACCCCGGTATTGCCGCTGGTACCCTCAATGATCGTGCCGCCCGGTTGCAGCTGCCCGTTGCGCTCGGCATCCTCAATCAGCCAGTAGCCGATGCGGTCCTTGATGGAGCCACCGGGGTTCAAGAACTCTGCCTTGCCGAGGATC
>JAPUKZ010000100.1 GCA_027295405.1 Gammaproteobacteria bacterium | reverse complement strand
CACGGTTCTCCCGGGCCGGTGCCAACCGCCCGATCCATAGTTTGCCGACCTGTGAGGCCCAAACCGGCCTTCAGGTCAGCTATTGAAAGTGAACCACAGGACTGATTAGATGGCACGAGTAACTGTTGAAGATTGTCTGGAACACGTAGCGAATCGCTTCGAACTGGTTATGGTGGCGAGTAAGCGCGCGCGCCAATTGGCGACGGGCGGCAAAGACCCGCTGGTGGACGAAGAATCCGACAAGCCCACGGTTATAGCGCTGCGCGAAATTGCCGAGGGCCTGATCACCCCCGACATCCTGACTCGCGAAGAGGAAGTGGATGCGGATGAGGAGCTGATGGAGGCGATGGAGTCCAGCGGGGTGATGTAAGCCCGCTGGTGCGTTTAATAAGACCGCTGTAGCGCTAAATAAACCTGCTGCAGCGCTAACGCCACCGGTCGAGGGGGTCAGCAACACATGCAAACAATCCGCTCTTCCAAACCCCTCGAAGCTGCGAATACACTCGACAGCCTCGAAACCCTCAATACAACCCTGCAAGCCTACCTGAGCGCCGACCAGTCAAATCTGGTCAAACGCGCTTACTATTTTGCCGAACAAGCACACCACGGCCAATTCCGCCGTAGCGGTGAACCCTACGTCACCCACCCCCTGGCGGTGGCCTGCATCCTCGCGGACATGCACATGGACCACCAGAGCTTGATGGCGGCCATGCTGCACGATGTGATTGAGGACACCGGGATAGACAAAACCGCTATCGACGGCCAATTCGGACATACCGTTGCGGACCTGGTGGACGGGGTCAGCAAGCTTACCCAGATCGAGTTCAGCTCCCATGCCGAAAAACAGGCGGAAAACTTCCAGAAAATGGCTCTGGCCATGGCCAAGGACATACGCGTTATCCTGGTGAAACTGGCAGACCGCCTCCACAACATGCGCACCCTGGGCGTACTACAGCCGGAAAAACGCCGCCGCATCGCCAAGGAAACCCTGGAGATGTACGCCCCCATCGCGTTGCGTCTGGGCATGAACAACGTGCGCATCGAGTTCGAAAACCTGGGCTTTGGCGCCATGCACCCAATGCGGGCCGAGCGCATTTCCACCGCCCTGCGCAATGCCCGCGGCAACCGCAAGGAACTGGTTGAAAAAATCGGCCAACAAATCGAGACCTGCCTGCTGCAGGAGGGGCACGTGGCGGAAGTCGTGGGCCGCGAAAAGCACCTCTACAGTATTTACCAGAAGATGAAGTCCAAGCGCAAAAGCTTCTCGGAGATCATGGATATATACGCATTCCGGATCATCGTGGATTCAGTGGACAGCTGTTATCGTGTTCTCGGCTGCATTCACAGCTTGTACAAGCCAATACCCGGGGAATTCAAGGATTATATCGCTATACCCAAGGCCAACGGCTATCAATCCCTGCACACGGTAATGATGGGCATGCACGGTGTGCCGATAGAAATACAGATCAGAACCCGGGAAATGGAGGAAATGGCCAACAACGGGATTGCCGCACACTGGCTGTACAAGTCCAGTGATGGTCCATCCATAAACGGCAGCCATACTCGCGCCAGGCAATGGGTGCAGGGTCTGCTGGAGATGCAGCAGCGCGCCGGCAACTCCATGGAGTTCATCGAGAGTGTCAAAATCGATTTGTTCCCGGACGAGGTATACGTCTTCACACCCAAGGGGAATATCCTGGAATTGCCGCGCGGGGCCACCGCCGTTGATTTCGCCTATTCCGTGCATACGGATGTGGGCAACAGCTGTGTCGCCTGTCGTATCAACCGCCGGCTGGCGCCCCTGTCCGAGCTCTTGCAGAGCGGCCAGACCGTAGAAATCCTGACCGCCCCCGGGGCGCGGCCGAACCCCTCCTGGTTTAACTACGCGGTCACCGCCAAGGCTCGCACCAACATCCGCCATTTCCTGAAACACCAGCGCCGGGAAGACTCGGTCGCTTTGGGCCGACGCCTGCTGGACAAGGCACTGAGCGCTCTGGACTCTGGCCTGGAACAGCTGGGCAAAGCGCCGATCCAGGCTTATCTGGACCAGACCGACTATGACAACCTGGACCTGTTGCTGGAGGATATCGCACTGGGCAACCGGGTGGCACTGATCACCGCACAACAGATGCTCGGTGACGACGGGGAAACAGCGGTTGGCAACAAGGGCGCATTCAAGGCACATCCCGTGGCCATCCGCGGCACCGAGGGCTTCATGGTCAGCTATGCCAAATGCTGCTACCCCATCCCGGGCGACGCGGTGGCGGGGTATATAAGTTCAGAGCGGGGGATGGTGGTGCACCGGGAGGGTTGTAACAACCTTGCCGAGCTGCGTGAAAATACCGACAGGTTGGTACCTCTGCGCTGGGATGAGCAGGTTGAAGGGGAATTCTCGGTGGCACTGCGCATAGAGCTGGAGAATCGCCGCGGCATTATTGCGGTGTTGGCAACCCGGATTAACAGCATGGACGTAAACATTGAAAAGATCAGCAGCGAAGACAAGGATTACCAGTACAGCTATGTTCACCTGGAAATGGCAGTGAAAAATCGCGTACATTTGGCCAGCATTATGAAGCGCATCCGTTCCCTGAAACAGGTGCACCGGGTTAACCGGATCAGGCACTAAGCTACTGCCGCGTGGTTAGTGGCACAGCCAGCCGGTCGGTGAGAGCCTGGCCGCAAGGCGGTACACCATCACAGCTCTGCACAGGAGATTGACATGAGCAACCGAGCCATTATTTCCACACCCTCTGCTCCGGCCGCGATAGGCCCTTACTCGCAGGCGGTTAAAGTGGGGCACACCGTGTGGTTGTCTGGACAGATTCCACTGCAGCCCGAGACCATGGAGCTGGTAACGGGCGATATCGGCGCGCAAGCCAAACAGGTTTTTAGCAACCTTTCTGCGATTGCCGCCGCGGCCGGCGGCAGCATGGACGACGCGGTCAAGATCAATATATCGCTGACGGATCTCAATGATTTTGCCGCTGTCAACGAGGTCATGGCGAGCTTCTTCAGCGAACCCTATCCAGCCCGTGCCTGTGTGCAGGTGGCGGCGCTGCCCAAAGCCGTGGATATTGAAGTAGAAATGATCATGGCCCTGTAGCGGCCTCGGAGTAAGCCCCGCTTGCCATTTGACTTCAGTATGAACGTATCGATCGACAGCCCGGTTACCCGTTTGCGAGGCGTGGGTCCCAAAATGGCAGAAAAACTCTCCCAGTTGGGTATCGAGCAAGTCCACGATCTGCTGTTTCACTTACCCCTGCGTTATCAGGACCGAACCCGGATAACGCCCATCGGTGCATTACAATCTGGCTCAGACGCGGTGGTGGAGGGAGAGATTCGCGCTGCGGATGTGACCTTCGGTCGCCGCCGCAGTCTGGTGTGCCGGCTACAGGATGGAACCGGTACCCTGACCCTGCGCTTTTTTCACTTTTCTGCGGCGCAAAAAAACAGTCTCGCCCCCGGTACCCAACTGCGCTGTTACGGTGAGGTGCGACGGGGCGCCTCTGGTCTGGAGTTGTATCATCCCGAGTATCGCCAGCTGAGCGAAAGCCAGACCCATCCGGTGGAGGAATGCTTGACGCCGATTTACCCCAGTACCGCTGGCGTTAGTCAATCCGTATGGCGCAAGCTGTGCACACAGGCCCTGGCGGTGTTGTCCGGGAGTTCCCTGCCAGAGCTGCTACCCGGCAGGGCCGGCAACGGCACTGGCCTCGTCCAGGCCCTGAACTATCTGCACGCACCACCCCCGGATGCACCCCAGGAGCTAATCCGCCAGGGTCGCCACCCCGCCCAGTTGCGGCTGGTGCTGGAGGAACTGGTGGCACACAACCTTTCCCTGGAGAAACTACGCCGCCAACAGCGCTCCCTGGGCGCCCCCGATATGCGCGCCGGCCAAAACGCCACGGCAGATTTTATCAAGACCCTGGCCTTTCGCCTGACCGGGGCCCAGGAACGGGTCATCGCGGAAATTGCAGCGGATTTGGGCAGCGGCTTACCCATGCTGAGACTGGTGCAGGGTGATGTTGGCTCGGGTAAAACCGTGGTCGCTGCCTGTGCCGCACTGCAGGCTATTCGCAGCGGCTACCAGGTCGCGATCATGGCGCCCACCGAAATACTGGCGGAACAACACTGGCAGGGTTTCCAGCAGTGGTTCGAACCCCTGGGCAGTCCCATGGCCTGGCTGACGGGCCGTCTGAAAGGCAAAGCGCGCAGGCAAACACTGCAGCAACTGGCCGCGGGCGATGCCGCATTGGCGGTGGGTACCCATGCCCTGTTTCAGGAAGAGGTGAGTTTTGCCCGCCTGGGACTGGTCATAGTTGACGAGCAACAGCGCTTCGGTGTGCACCAACGCCTGAGTCTTTCAGATAAGGCATCTGGCCGACACGGCCGGCCACACCAACTGGTAATGACTGCGACCACGATCCCACGCACCCTGGCCATGGTGGCCTATGCGGACCTGGACTGCTCCGTCATCGACGAACTACCGCCCGGAAGACGCCCGGTTCAGACCGTACTTATCGACAGCGAGCGGCGCCAGCAGGTGGTCCAGCGGGTGCAAGCAGCGTGCGACCAGGGCCGACAGGCTTACTGGGTCTGCACCCTGATAGAGGAATCCGACGCCCTGCAGCGTCAGGCGGCGGAAGCCACCTGCGAAGAACTGCAACAGCTGCTACCGCAACTGCACATCGGCCTGGTGCACGGCCGGATGAAGGCCGTAGAGAAAGCCGCGGTGATGGCGCAGTTCAAATCCGGCGAGATTCAGGTATTGGTGGCAACAACAGTGATCGAGGTGGGGGTGGATGTCGCCAATGCCAGTTTAATGATTATTGAAAATCCCGAGCGCCTGGGTCTGGCTCAACTCCATCAACTGCGCGGCAGGATCGGCCGTGGCAGTACCGCCAGCCACTGCGTGCTGTTGTATCAATCGCCTCTGGGGGAACACAGCAAGGCCCGCCTTACCACCATGCGAGAGAGCAGCGACGGCTTCTACATTGCCGAGCGCGATCTGGAACTGCGCGGGCCTGGAGAGGTTCTGGGTACCCGCCAGACGGGCTTGATGGAGTTTCGGCTCGCAGATATCCAGTTGCACGGCGATCTGCTCCCCGAGGTACAACGCATTGCCCAACACCTGGTCGATTCAGACCCCGCCAGGGTGGATCAGTTGATCCGACGCTGGTTGGGAAGTGCCGAGCGCTTTGCCAGCGTCTGATCGCCCCACAAGCTTGCCACCGCCTCGCGACCCATGGCCTCCAGGCGGGCAATATTGCGTCGCGGAATCGCTGCTGGATCCGGATACTGCGCCAACACCCGGGTCAGCATGGATTCGCGCAACAAATGCAGCATGGGCCTTGGGCTGCGATTGGTAAAATGCGACAGGGCAGCTGCGGGTTCACCCTCAAAACGGTATTGCGGATGAAAGCTGGCCAGCTGCACCACACCCGCCAGCCCGGCTTGCTCCAGCAGTGCCTGGGCCAGCTCCAACAGCTCCAGGAACTCTGCAAAGTCCTGCAGGCCCTCAGCATACACCAGCAGGGTGGTGGAAATTTTCCCCTCGTCACAGCCTTGCAGTAGATCAAGCTCGATCAGGAAGTCCTGCAGTTGCAATTCCGGTGTTGCGGCCACGGAAACAGCAATGCGCAGGGAGTCATCTTTGAGAACCGGTGCCGCAAACGGGCACAGCTCCAGCGCCAGCACGCATTCCTGCAGCCAACGCCGGGTCAGCTGCTCAACATCAGTCAAGGATAGGGGGCAGCTCTTTCTGCAAGGCCATCTTTGCTTTGGTGGCATCGCCAGTCAATGCAAATCCGAGTAGATCGCCCGCTGCGTTGCGGAATTCAGCTTTGACGCTGTTGCCGTGTGCACTAATGGCCCACTCGCCCTCGGTATCCGGAGTTACCGGAGAGACCACTACCGGGCAGGCCGGGATTTTGATAGTCACCGGCATAGCCGGATAGACCACTTCGGTGGGATCTCCAGCCAGAGTCTTGCCCAGCGCGCGCGCCGCAGCCATCAGCGGCGCCACAAACACCAGCACATGACCGTCCACTTCGGCGCAATCTCCCAACGCGTACACGTTGCTGGCACTGGTTTCCAGAAGCCGGTTGGTCACAATGCCACGCCCGGTTTGCAGTCCGGCGGCGGCCGCCAGCTCGGTGCGCGGACGTACGCCGACCGCCGAAACTACCATGTCTGCCGCGATGGTCGCGCCGTTATTCAGGCTGACGGCGACTCCCTTCTCAGCCTTGTTGACTGCCTCTACCAGTGGGCCGAAATGAAAGGTAGCACCTTTTTCCTCCAGCGCTCGCTGCACCGCCCGGCCCGCCGTCTCTGGCAGCAAGGTGGGCAGGCAGTAGTCCAGCGGATCTACCGTCTCTACTTCAAAACCACCATTGAGCAGGTCATTGGTAAACTCACAGCCAATCAGGCCGGCACCAATGATGCACACCTTTTTGACCTCGTTTTTTGCCTCCGCCTTGCGAAAGTCATCGTAATCCAGCAGATCGTTGACGGCATAGACATACTCCAGTGCGTCCCCTTCGATAGGCGGGCGGATTACATCCGCGCCCAGTGCCAACACCAGCTTGCTGTAGTGAATCGCGGTCTCCGCATCACCCACCTTGATCAGCTGGTTCTCTGTATCGATCTCATTGACCTGGGTCATGGTCCAGACGCTGGCCTTGAACTGCTTGCCCATGCCGCCGGCATCCAGCTGGGCCAGGTCATCGGCATTGGTGTCCTTGGTATAGCCGGTGGACAACATCGGCTTGGAGTAGGAGCGGCCGTCATCGGAGGTAATCAGGATCAAGGGTGTTTCGGCGTCGTGCTTGCGAAATTCCTTGGCCAGGCCATAGCCCGCCAGCCCGGTGCCCAGAATCACCACCGGCGCGTGCACCGGGTCGGCAACCGGTTCTTCGTGGTGCGGTACTTGCTCCACCGGTATTTCTTCAAGCAGTTCGAAGTCTTCTTTGCCGACGCCACAATCCGGGCACAGCCAATCCTCGGGGACATCCTCCCACCGGGTGCCGGGCTCGATACCGTCGTCGGGCCAACCCTTTTCCTCGTCGTACACCAGGCCACAGACAATACATTCCCACTTGCTCATATTGACTACTCTCTCGTCTTAGTCCCGCGGGTTGTGAGCGCTCACTAACCCCAAGATAATTTCAGGAGGCAACACTATAGTGCTGTGTAAAAATTGTGCAAGAGTGCTGTGTAGAATTTGTGCCGTTGCTCAACCCTGGTCGTGGCGGGTTTTTTCGACTGGCACGCCTGTTTTTGCCGCCCCGCTGTGGCACAATCGCGCCCCTGTGTTTACCTTTTCTGGCAGCAAGGATCCCGCTTGGCGGCCCCTACGGGGTTTCACGCCAGACCAGCTCCCCCGTAAAACGCGGCAGTGGTTGCTGGACGAGGGCTCGCTAACCCAGCGCTTACTGCAAGTGTCCGGCGGTGCCTTCCGGGTTCAACGGCTACACCAGCGCTGGCAGTTTCCACTGCCCTCGGAACGCCGCCTGCTGGGTCTGGCGAGTCGACAACTGGCACTGGTGCGCGAGGTGGCGCTGCTTTGCGAGGAGCGACCCTGGGTGTTCGCACGCAGCGTTATCCCGGCGCCAACCCTCACCGGCCCGCTACGCCACCTGCGGCAATTACAGAACCAGTCACTGGGGGCGCTGATTTTCAAGAACCCGGCACTGGGCCGCAGCCCTTTTGAATTATCCCTGCTGCCAGGACACAGCCCCTATATAGACCCCTCGCTGCGGCAAGAGGGTACCGCCTGGGCGAGACGCTCCCGCTTCGAGATCCAGGGCAAATACCTGCTGGTCAGCGAAGTCTTCCTGGACGCCTTTCGGCCATGGTCGACTGGCGCTTGATCGGTGTAAGCTATGCTGGCAGACCCTGACAATCCGACCATGACCGAAACCGTCTCACGATTTTCAGCCTACCTCGCGCTGATCCGCTTTGACCGGCCGATTGGCACCTGGCTGTTGCTGTGGCCCACCCTGTGGGCACTGTGGCTGGCCAGCGAGGGCGTACCGCCCTGGTCCTTGCTGTTCATCTTCACGGCCGGGACTTTCCTGATGCGCTCCGCGGGTTGCGCCATCAACGATCTGATCGACCGCAATCTCGATGGCGCGGTGGACCGCACCCGGCAACGACCGCTGGTAACTGGCGCGGTCACTCCGGTGGAAGCCCTGAGCCTGAGCGCGGGCCTGGCCCTGGCTTCCTTCGTTCTGGTCTTGTTCACCAACACCCTGACCATCTCACTGTCTTTCGCCGCCGTGGCGCTGGCGGCATGCTACCCCTTCATGAAACGGCAGACGCATTTGCCACAACTGGTGCTGGGGGCGGCCTTTTCCTGGGGTATCCCCATGGCTTTCGCTGCCACCCGCAACGCGCTTCCAGCGGAACTGTGGCTGGTTTTTATCGCCAATCTGTTGTGGACGGTAGCCTATGACACCGAGTACGCCATGGTGGACCGCAAGGACGACCTGAAGGCTGGCATCAAATCAACCGCGATCCTGTTCGGTGAGCTGGATCGCATCATGGTCGGGGTCTTGCAGTTGTTTACCCTGCTGGCACTGCTGCTGGTGGCCCAGAAATTTGCCCTGGGCTGGTTCTTTCATCTGGGCCTGCTGGTTGCCGCGGTACTCTTCGGGCGACAGCAGTTACTGATTCGGGAGCGCAAGCCGGAGGCCTGTTTCCAGGCGTTCATACTCAATAACACTGTCGGGATAGCCGTCTTTATTGGCATCATTGGGCACTACTGGTTCAACAACAGTGCCTGAGACCAAACCACTGGAAGTCCGTTTTCTGCTCAGCATCACGGAACTCCCCCGGCAACAGTGGAATGCGCTGATCGGCAGTGACTACCCCTTCCTGCGTCACGAGTTTCTGGCCCTGTTGGAATCCACCGGCTGCACGGACCGCGAATCCGGCTGGCAAGCCTGTCACGCCACCCTGTACCGGGGCGGGCAGTTAATTGCCTTGATGCCCCTGTATCTGAAAAGCCATTCCTACGGTGAGTATGTGTTTGACTGGAGCTGGGCTGATGCCTGGCGCCGTCACGGCCTGGCCTACTACCCCAAACTGGTAACGGCGGTGCCGTTCACGCCCGCGACCGGTCCACGCCTGTGTCTGGCCGCAGGCGAAGACAGTGCCACCATTTACCCGCTGCTGTTACAAGCCATCCAGCAACTGGCCGGGGAACAGGGCGCCTCCTCCTGGCACCTGTTGTTTCCCGAGCAAGAGGAGGCAGAGAAGCTTGCGTTGGCGGGAACAGCGCTCAGGGTCGCCAGTCAGTTTCACTGGCTGAATCGTGGTTATTCCAGCTTTGAGGACTTCCTCAACCGCTTCAACAGTCGCAAGCGCAAAAGCCTGAAGCGCGAGCGGCGCCGGGTTGCCGAGCAGGGCATCGAGATGCGGGTGCTGGAGGGAGAGCAAATTACCCCTGCCGACTGGGAGCGCTTTTACCTCTTCTACCAGATGACCTACGCCAAACGCAGCGGCCACGGTGGTTATCTCAACCGCGAGTTTTTCCTCGGCCTGGCGGCAGCCATTCCCGAACACTGCGTGCTGGTAATGGCCTACCGAGCACAACACGCCGTGGCAGGAGCCCTGTATTTCAGATCCACGAACACCCTGTACGGGCGTTATTGGGGTTGCGAACAGGAGCTGGACTGCCTGCACTTTGAAGCCTGCTACTACCAGGGTATCGAGTACTGTATTCAACATGGCCTGCAGCGCTTTGACCCGGGCGCCCAGGGCGAACACAAAATTCAGCGTGGCTTCACCCCGGTCAGGACCTGGTCCAACCACTGGATCGCCGACCCCGGATTTGCCGACGCCATTGAGGATTTTACCCGGAGAGAGCGCCGGGAAATCGATCACTACATCGCCCGCGCATCCACCTACCTGCCCTTCAAGCAGGATGGTGCTTCAGGCTGATCTGCACCAGCGCAACAAACGATTATTTGCAGGCATGGTGTAATCTTCCGCCAGGGTATAGCCCGCGGCAACCGCCAAGCCGTCCACCTCCTCAAAGTCGCGGATAGCGCTTTGGGGGTGTTGCAGACCCAACCAGTGATCGAAGCGGGCATTGCTGTCACTGGTGTAGCTGCCGTCGTAATTGAAGGGGCCATACACCAACAGCTGGCTCCCAGCCAGGGCATGCTTCCCCAGATAACGAAATAGGGACTGTACCGCCGGCCAGCCCATGATGTGCAGGCTGTTGGCCGTGAACACGGCATCGGCGAGGTCCTGATCCCAGATTGGTTTGCGAACATCCAGCTCCCGTGGCGGCAGCAGGTTGTCGCCTGCATAGTCGACTCGCCAGCTTTCAATACCCGCCAGGTTCTCCGCCAGATCAGTGGCTTGCCAGCGAATCCCCGGCAGGTGGTCTGCGAAATAGCGAGCGTGCTGCCCGGTACCGCTGCCAATCTCAAGCACACTGCTGCCCGGTACCAGGCATTGCTGCAGAATCTCCAGGATCGGCCCCTTGTTGTTTTCGCAGGCCTGGGAAAAGGGTCGTTCTGACATCGGCTTCACGGGTCGCGGGTAAATACCCAATCGTAGGCGGTCGACACAGACTTGTTGTATTTGTAGCCGTCCTTGTTGAATTTCTTGATGCCCACCACGTCCCGCATCCGTTGGTCAATGATATAGCGGGCCATTTGCCCACGGGCTTTCTTGGCGAAGAAACTGACGACCCTATATTTACCATTTTTCAGGTCCTTGAACAGCGGCGTGATCACCTCGGCTTCCAGGCGCTTACTCTGCACCGCCTTGAAGTACTCATTCGATGCGAGATTGACCAGCACCTTGCTGCGGTTCTTTTTCAGCGCGGCAGCAATGCTATCGGAAATGTCGCTACCCCAGAATTCATACAGGTTCTTGCCACCGCTATTGGCAAATTTCAGGCCCATTTCCAAACGATAGGCTTGCATCAGGTCCAGTGGCCGCAGCACACCGTACAAACCCGACAGTATGCGTAAATGGCGCTGGGCAAAGTTGAGGTCGGCTGCATTCATGCTTGCGGCGTCCAGGCCGGCATATACATCGCCTTTGAAGGCGAGCACCGACTGGCGGGCATTGTCCCGGGTAAAGGGCTCGCCCCAGTTCATGAAGCGCTGGTGATTGAGCTCGGCCAGGGATTCGGAGATCCCCATTAACTCTCGCAGATCATCCGGCTGCAGCTGGCGGATGTCCTCTATCAGCTGCCCGCTACGGGGCAGGAACTCCGGCAGGGTGGATTTGCGGGTGGAGACCGGCGTCTCATAGTCCAGCGTTTTGGCCGGTGAAATAACCATCAACATGTTTCAGGGCATTCCTTGTTTAGCGATCGGATGTTGGCGAGCGGGTGGGTCATTGCAGCGCTATACTACGCTTCCCAACAATAATCAAAAAGACTCTCCGCAACGATGACACGCCTGCGCAGCACTATTCGACTGATCGATAACTACACGGAATTGAGTGGCCAGTGCCTGGCCTGGTTGTGCCTGGCCATGACCCTGATGACCTGTACGGTAGTGTTACTGCGCTACGGCTTCGGAATCGGCTCTGTGGCTGCTCAGGAATCGATTACCTACATGCACGCCACGCTATTCATGCTCGCCGCCGCTTTCACTCTCAAGCGCGGTAGCCACGTCCGGGTGGACATCTTCTACCGTCGCTTCAGCGAACGCAACCGTGCCTGGATCAACAGCATTGGCGCCATTGTCTTTTTGCTGCCTTTCTCAATCTTTATCCTGGGCGTCAGCTGGCAGTTTGTCGGCGAGGCCTGGGCGGTTCAAGAAAGCTCGCAGGACCCGGGCGGTATCCCGGGTGTGTATCTGCTGAAAACCCTGATCCTGTTGATGGCCGTGAATCTGCTCTTGCAGGGCCTGGCGGAGATTTTCCGCAATGCGCTGGTGCTGCTGGGGGACGAAGCCTGATGGAGGCGACGGACTACACCTCCATTTATATGTTCCTGGTAATCTGTCTGGCCCTGATGCTGGGCTACCCGGTGGCCTTCACCCTCGCTGGCACGGCCCTGATATTTGCCGCCGGGGGCATACTGTTCGGCCACTTCGACCCAGCCTTTCTGGCGGCATTTCCCGGGCGCTTGTTCGGCACCATGACCAATACCACGCTGATCGCAGTACCCCTGTTCATCATGATGGGTATTGTGCTGGAGAAGTCTCGGGTGGCGGAAGAACTGCTGGACAGTATGGCCAGGGTGTTCGCCGGCGTGAAAGGCGGCCTGGGCATTTCGGTGGTGGTAGTCGGGATGATGCTCGCCGCCAGCACCGGCATCGTCGGTGCAACGGTGGTCACCATGGGCCTGATGTCTTTACCCAGTATGCTGAAACGCGGTTACGATCCCGCCCTGGCCACTGGCACCATTTGTGCCACCGGCACCCTGGGCCAGATTATTCCGCCGTCCATCGCCCTGGTGTTACTGGGGGATATTCTCTCCAGCGCCTACCAGCAGGCACAGCTCAGCCAGAATATCTTCAATCCGAAAACGGTCTCCGTGGGTGATCTGTTTATCGGAGCCCTGATCCCGGGCCTGTTGCTGGTGGCCCTCTACATTCTTTATATTTCCATCCACGCCTGGCTCAAGCCGGAACACGCTCCCTCCGTGCAACAGCATGAGCAGATTGGCAAAGCAGAGCTGTGGCGCGGCCTGATTCCACCGCTGTTGCTGATTGCTGCGGTCTTGGGATCAATCCTCAGTGGCGCTGCCACACCCACCGAGGCGGCGGGTGTCGGTGCCCTGGGTGCCCTGCTGCTGGCGCTGGGCAAAAGGCAGCTCAGTTGGACGCGAATGCGCGACATCGTGGTCAACAGCACCGAGGTCACCTGCATGGTGTTCATGATCCTGGTGGGAGCGGCCCTGTTCTCACTGGTATTTCGCGGCTTTGGTGGCGAGGAATTGATCCACGGATATTTTCACGATATGCCCGGTGGCACCCTGGGGGCAACACTGGTGGTCATGCTGGTGATTTTCCTGCTGGGTTTCGTTCTCGATTTCATCGAGATTACCTTTGTGGTGGTACCCATCGTGGGCCCCATTCTGCTGCAAATGGGGCTGGACCCGGTGTGGCTGGGCATCATGATCGCCATTAACCTGCAGACCTCCTTTTTGACTCCCCCATTTGGATTCGCGCTGTTTTATCTGCGCGGCGTGGCACCTGAGAGCGTTCCCACCAGCGCTATCTACCGGGGAGTTATTCCCTTTATAATTATCCAGCTAGCGGTACTGGCACTGTTGGTCGTCTGGCCGCCTCTGGCCACCTGGCTACCCACGACCCTGAAATAGTTAGCGTTCGCTACGGGAAGAACCTATGAACGATATCGATAGTTCCCCATTGCCCCAGGGCGACCTTGCCTTACAGACAGTAGCCATGCCCAAGGACACCAATGCCAACGGCGACATCTTTGGCGGCTGGCTGTTGTCGCAGATGGATATCGCCGGGAGCATCGCAGCGGCGGAGGTGGCCAACGGGCGGGTTGCCACAGTTGCCATCGACGGCATGACTTTTTTAACCCCGGTACAGGTGGGCGCGGTGGTCACTTGTTTTGCCGATGTACTGGAGGTGGGTCGCAGTTCGATCCGGATCATGGTTGAGGTCTGGATCAACTCCAGGCATGACGGCGAGCCGCTGAAAGTGACCGAGGGAGAATTCGTGTTCGTGGCTATCGACGAGAATGGTCGAACCCGGACCGTGTCAGCCTAGTGTACCTCGTCATTATGAGTGACAAGGTACACTACTTCAGATCGCGGGCGTTGATATAGGCCTGCTCGGAGATGTGGTGGTAGCGGGTGACCTTCTCCAGAAAATCCTTATAGGAGGCGTACACCCTTTTTGCCAAAGGGTCACTCGCCGCCAGATCCCGAAGGGCTTCCTCTGTCGACTGGTGCAGGCGCACGATAACATCGTCGGGGAATTTGCGTAATTGCACACCGTGATTGTCAATCAAGTCCTGCAGCGCCGCATTGTTTCGCGCCGTAAATTCATCCAGCATATCCTGGTTGATCGCTCTGGCCGCATGGGTGACGATGGCTTGCAAGTCGGCGGGCAAGGATTCATAGGCATCCCGGTTCACAATGAACTCCAGGGTGGAGCCGGGTTCGTGCCAGCCGGGGTAGTAGTAATAGCGAGCCACCTGGTGCAAGCCAAGGGCCCGGTCGTTGTAGGGACCGACCCACTCCGTGGCATCGATCACCCCGGTCTGCAGGGAGGTATACAGCTCGCTGCCGGGTAGGGTCACGGCGGTACCGCCGGCCCGGGTCAGCACTTCACCTCCGAGGCCGGGCATGCGCATTTTCAGGCCCTTGAGATCCTCTACCGAGTTGATTTCCTTGTTGAACCAACCGCCCATCTGGACACCGGAGTTACCACCCGCCAGCGGAATCAGGTTGAACGGGGCATAAATCTCCCGCCACAGTTCCAGGCCGCCCCCATAGTGCAACCAGGCATTGATCTCCTGGGCGGTGAAGCCAAAAGGAATGGCTGAAAAAAAGACCGCCGCCGGAATCTTGCCGGTCCAGTAATAAGCCGCCCCGTGACCCATCTCGGCAACACCCCGGGATACCGCATCGAAGACCCCGAAAGCGGGCACCACTTCACCGGCGCCGTAGACGTGAATGCTGAGTCGCCCATTGCTCATCTCTTTCACAATACGTGCAAAGTTCTCGGGGCCCAGGCCCAATCCGGGAAAGTTTTTGGGCCAGGTAGTCACCAATTTCCAGGCAATTACCTCGCCCGGAACACCTGCTTGTCGCTGTGTGCCCGACCCGGCTGTGGTCGCGGCCCTATCGAGCGCCCACAGAGCCACAACCACAACCAACGCGGCCAGCAAGCCCAGTATGATCAATGGCGAGTAGCTACGCTCAAATTTGCTCACGGCTATTGTGTCTTATTCCAGGCGTCGAGCCGCCAGTCTACAGCAGTTCCAGATTGGCGTACTGCACCACCAACCACTTGCTGCCCTCCGTATCAAAGTTCACTTCCACCCGGGCGTTGTCACCACGGCCTTCGAAATTCAGGACCATTCCCTCACCAAAGACCCGGTGATACACACGCTGGCCCAGCGCCAGCCCGGTATCTGGCACTTCCGCATAGGCCAGACTGGGCGGGCGCATTATGGTGGTGTTCAGGCGCACTTCCTGCATCAAGGCGGTGGGAATCTCGCGAATAAATCGCGATGGCGCGTTGTAACTGTCGTTGCCATGCAAGCGCCGGGTTTCCGCAAAAGTGATGACCAGCTGCTGCATCGCCCGGGTAATACCCACATAGCAAAGTCGCCGTTCCTCTTCCAGCCGGCCCGGCTCCTCCAGCGACATGCGGTGCGGGAACAGGTTTTCTTCCATGCCGGCCAGAAACACCAGTGGAAATTCCAGGCCCTTGGCCGAGTGCAGGGTCATCAGTTGCACGCTGTCCTCATGCTCCTCCGCCTGTGCATCTCCGGCGTCCAGGGCGGCGTTGTCGAGAAACTCCTGCAGGGGAGACAACTCTTCATCCTCTGCGACAAACTGTTTGGCGGCGGTGACCAGCTCTTCCAGGTTTTCCACCCGGACCTGTCCGCGCTCTCCTTTTTCCTTTTGGTACAGCTCTATCAGCCCGGCCCGACCGATGATATGGTCAGCCAGTTCTTCCAGCGGCAGTTCATCGCTGCCCGAGTCCATCTCATCTACCAGTACCACAAAACCTTCCAGTGCCGTCAGGGCTCGCACCGCCAGCATTTTCTCAGCCCGTGCCGCAGCAATCGCCTGCCACAGGGAAAAATCCTGCTCCCGCGCCAACCGGCGAATGAAGTCCACGGTCTTGCCACCGATTCCACGCGCCGGGGTGTTGATGACTCGCTCCAAGGCGGCATCATCCCCTCGATTCACCAGCAAGCGCATGTAGGCGAGGGCGTTTTTTATCTCCAGGCGCTCATAAAAGCGCTGGCCCCCGTAAATACGGTAGGGAATCCCCCTGCGAATCAGGGCTTCCTCCAGCACCCGCGACTGGGCATTGGAACGATACAGGATGGCCGCGTTACTGCGGGCATTGGCGTCTGCTATCCACTGCTCCAGGCGCTCGACGATAAAGCGGGCTTCATCCTGCTCATTGAAGCCGGCGTATAGGGTAATGGGTTCACCCTCACCCCCGGCGGTCCAAAGCTTTTTGCCCAGGCGACCGAAGTTGTGGGAGATAACCGCATTTGCCGCCTGCAGTATGGTGCTGGTAGAGCGGTAATTCTGTTCCAGGCGCACGGTCCTGGCATCGGTGAAATCTTCAGTGAAGCGCTGGATGTTTTCGATTTTGGCACCGCGCCAACCATAGATGGATTGGTCGTCATCGCCCACCGCCACCACCGGCAATTCCGCTCCCGCCAGCACTCGCAACCAGGCGTACTGGATGGTATTGGTATCCTGAAACTCATCCACCAGAATATGGCGAAATCGCTGCTGGTAATGCTGTAACAGCGTTGGGTTGTGCAGCCACAGCTCATGGGCACGCAGCAACAGCTCGGCAAAGTCTACCATCCCGCCGCGCTCACAGGCGGCTTCATAGGCCTGATAGATGCGCAGCATGGTTTGTTGGTAAATATCAGAACCCGGGGCCTCTATATGCGCCGCCCGCAGGCCTTCATCTTTCTGATTGTTGATATACCACTGGGCCTGACGGTGCGGCCATCGCGCTTCATCCAGCTCCAGTTCACGGCATATTCTCTTGACCAGGCGCAGCTGGTCATCGGCATCGAGAATCTGGAAATTCTGTGGCAGCCCCGCCTCCTGCCAATGGGATTTCAGCAAGCGGTGAGCCAGGCCATGAAAGGTACCCACCCACATGCCGCGGGTGCCGATCTGCAGCATATCTTCTATGCGAGAGCGCATTTCCCGCGCTGCCTTGTTGGTAAAAGTGACTGCGAGAATTGACCAGGGTGAGAGCCCCTGCGCCTGGATCAGCCAGGCAATACGATGCACCAACACCCGGGTCTTACCGCTGCCGGCACCGGCAAGAACCAGCAGGTTTTGACTTTCCGAGGCTACCGCGTCGCGCTGGGCGTCGTTGAGAGGTTCCAGAATCTGGGTGACATCCATGCGCTCATTCTATCCAAATCGCGGCCGTTGGCGCATTACCTTTTGCCCAAGGGAGTGTATAAACTAAGCCCCGTGCAAACTCGACCGGGGTCTCCAATCGTTGCGGACCGAACAATGACAAGCTGATGCCAGGGTACTCTGACGACAAAATAGCTCCGCAGGAGCGGGCTGCCAGCTCAACCCACCTCCTGTTCTGGCTGCCTCTGGTTCTGATCAGTTTGGGTAGTTGTAGCCTGGAACCCGTGGAGCTGAGGCTGCATCCGCCGGCAACCGGGGCGGCCGATGCCGCTACACTGCAACTGATTTTTGAACAGAAATCCCGTTTGCGCGTGGTGTCGGCCCAGGTGGATGACTCACGCTCAGGTCTGGAGCTGTTGGCAAATCGCGAGGTGGACCTGGCCCTGATCGAGAACAGCTCGCCATTTCAGGCCGGGGTGAGGGTGGTACTACCGGTTTATATAAGTGTTTTGCACCTGCTGATCCGGGAGGACCTGGATTTTTCCGACCCGGTACAGCCACTGCGGGGCACCACCATTTTCATCAATAACGGCTCTCCCGCCGGCAGGGCCTTTACCCGTATGGTCGCCTCCAAACAGGGTCTGGAGGAGGGGCAATACCGCATTGTCTCGGAGCTGGTTCCAGGTGAAACCGATCTCATCATCTACTTCGGCCCGATCAATACCCGCAACCCCAGTTGGTACGTGCCGGGGTATCGCCTGTACTCGCTGGACTACGACGATACCGAGCGAGCCATGTCCTCCAAGGCGATCGCCTATCTCATGCCGCAGATGCAACCCAAGGTCATCCCGGCGCACACTTACGACCTGCCAGGGAACGAAAAAGATGTTCACACCGTGGCCGTCGACGCTCTGCTGGCAACCCACAAGAATACCTCCGTCAACGTAATCTACGAACTCACTCGCACGCTGTTGGAGCAAAAACCGCGTTTCACGGCAGTTGCACCTGCAGCCTTTGCCGGAGTGCGCGAAGATTTCGACCCCCTGTCGCTGAACTTTCCCCTGCACGAGGGCTCCCGTCGCTACCTGGCCCGAGACGAGCCATCGGCGCTGGAGCGCTACGCGGAGAGCATCAATTTATTGGTCTACCTGGTGTTTCTGGTATTGACCGGCGCTGTCGGGCTGACCCGCTGGCACGCGCATCGTAAAAAAGACCGTGTCGACGCCTTCTACTCAAGAATTTTCGCCATTCGCATGCGAGCTATGCACGAACCGCAGGAGCAACTGCGGATTGAACTGCGACAACTGGAGCTGGAAGCCTTTGAATCCTTGATCACCGAGAAGCTGGCCGCAGATGAAAGCTTTCGGATATTTATCGAGCTATTGACCCGGGCGATGGCGGAACTGGAGCGAGACGGCCCCGCAGACTCTCAATCCTGAGGGGCGGCAACAGCGCTGACACAAGGGGCAGCTAATCGTCAACTTCCTTCTGTGGCCGCTGCCAGCCGACAATGTTGCGCTGCCGGGTCCGGGACACCGCCAGCTCATCCTGCGCAACTTTTTTGGTGATGGTCGAGCCCGCGGCCACGAAGCCATTACTGGCAATTTCCACCGGCGCAACCAGGGTGGAGTTGGAACCAATGAATACCTTGTCGCCGATGCGGGTCTTGTGTTTGTGGGCGCCGTCGTAGTTACAGGTGACGGTGCCCGCGCCTACATTTACCCCACTCCCCATGTCGCAATCGCCAACGTAGCTCAAGTGACTAACCTTGCTGCCGGCACCGATATTGACCTTCTTGGTCTCGACAAAATTTCCGATTTTTGCACCTGCTTCCAGCACGGTTGCGGGACGCAGGCGGGCAAAGGGTCCGATCACACAATCCTCGCCAGCCTCCGCTTTTTCCAGATGCGAGAAAGGTTTGACCTCTACACCGTCGGCCAGCACGGTGTCCATCAATACACAATTCGCACCTATCCGAACATTGTTACCCAGACTCACCTTGCCGATAAACACTGCGTTAACATCGATAAAAACGTTCTCGCCGCACTGCAACTGACCGCGCACATCGAAACGCCCGGCATCCGCCAAAGTCACACCAGCGCTCATCAACCGGCGCGCCAGTCGCAACTGGAATTCACGTTCAACCAGATTCAGCTGAATCCGATCATTGACACCCAGCACCTCTATTTCGGTTTCCACCTGAGCGCTGGCTACACTGATACCTTCCTGCACAGCCAGACCGAGAATGTCCGGCAGGTAGTATTCCCCCTGCTTGTTGTTGTTCTCAACTTGTGGCAGCCAGCGCCGCAGCTGGGCAGCAGGTGCCGCCAGCACACCGGTGTTGATTTCATTGATCGAGCGCTGGTTTGCGTCAGCGTCCTTCTCCTCCACCACCCCGGTCACAGCACCCTGTTGATCGCGCTCTATCCGCCCATAACCGCTGGGGTCTGCCACTACCGCCGTCAACAACGCCGGTCCATTGGCCGCCTTTGCCAGCAACTCACCCAGAGTCTCTACTGTTATCAGGGGGACATCCCCGTACAACACCAGAACGGTGCTGTCTTCGGCAATTCCCGGCAGGGCTTGCAGCACCGCGTGACCGGTACCCAGTTGCTCAGTTTGCTCTACCCACTGTACCCCGGGTTGTTCCAGCTGTGCTTGCACCTGCTCACCACCGAAACCAACAACCACGTGACAGGCAACCGGCTCCAGCTTTTGCGCGCTGTTGATCACGTGCTGCAACATCGGCATATCGGCCACTGTATGCAAAACCTTGGGCAGGGGGGATTTCATACGGGCACCCTTGCCCGCCGCGAGAATGACTACTTCCAGTGCCATGGGTTCAATCCTGACAGTTTGTTTTACGCACTGCTATTAGAGCGCATATGACGACAGACGACAACGCGTTGTAAGCTGGTGCTGCCAGGCACGCAGCCGTTTTTTACCGGGTCTCAAACGGGTAGCTGACCGTCAGCGGCAACAGCGTGTTATGCCGCGCGTTCTCCGGGCCCTGTGCTTGTAAGCTAATCGTGGTGGAGTACTTAACTCTAGCTGAATCTTGAGCGGCGCTTCGCAGTAACTGCGAATTTTGGCGTATTTGAATGGCCAAATATGCGACTGAAGCAATCACGGCCAACGCACCAATGATTTTCCCGATTGCGCCGATTTGGAGCTGCAAGGCAGCATAAAAAAACGGGCGCTGTGAAACTGCTTTTAGGCGTTAGACCCACCGTAAAGTGATAGCGCATCAGCTTAAGCTTATAAGCAACATAATCAAGACAATCTGAGCCACAGACAGCCACACAACAGTATGTCTTGCCCGGTAGAGGTAACGCGAGTACCGACGAACATTGCTGACTGTTGGCAATTCGACCCTCAGATCCAACTGCAAGCTGCGCATCGCTGGCCCCTGTTATGCGACATAGAGCTTCCTAACCTTCATATCCTTGCTGTCTTGCTTTGCAATCCACAGATCATACTGTGTTTGCTGATTAA
>JAPUKZ010000010.1 GCA_027295405.1 Gammaproteobacteria bacterium | reverse complement strand
AGCAGTACATGGCGCTGCTGCTTGAATTGGAAGGCGGCGAAATCTAAAAAAAACGTAATGCCAATAAGCACCTGTGACAGCGTAAAAGCAGACACCGGCTCAGCCCGGCCTGTTACCGGAACCAGGGTGACTCAAATATTTCTGTAAGCAGATGCTGGGTACGCCGGCGCATGAAACTCGGACCTGTAAGGGAAGCCTTCCACACCGAGTTCAACTGGTTACTGTTACTGATGCCGGTCTTGCACCAGGCGGCGAAGTGTTCACAGTTGTTTGACACCAAACCGAAGCGTGACTCGCCCAGACGGCTCTCGGCACGCTCCATCACCGCATCTTCGCTGAAATCCAGCTCCGCAACCTGCAAGCCGCGCAATCCGTCCAGCAGCTGGTTCCAGCGGTCACTGGCATCCTGTAACAGTTTATCGGTCTCAGTGGCCTGTTCCAGCGTGCCGCGAAACTGCTCGTAATCCCTGATGTGAGGTTCATCGCCCTTGCAGAACTCCTCCAGTGAAGTACGCTCAATGCTATGCTGCGCCTGCCAGGTTTTACTGGTGTAGTGAATGACGCTGCCGTCCCCACCGTCGATGCCGTGGTGATTGTAGATCCCCCCGGCACGATTGACGTAAATATGATCCCCGCGCGCCATGTCTGTGTCCTCCTCACTGTAGTTTAGCACCCGGTGTAACCGCCTCACCCAATAACCCAACCGCAAACCCCCAGCTTTCAATACCGCTCGGAACTTTGCATACTGTAGCGCCACAAAAACAGACACACAGGATAACTGAATGAAAGACGAGAGACCGACACCGGTAGTAGAGGACCTGGAAGGCACCCGCCAAAAACTGGCGGCATGGTTCAGCCAGCGCAAAGATACCGCAGTCAACGTTTCAGACCTGAATATCCCGGAAGCGACCGGCATGTCGAATGTAACCCTGCTGTTTGATATCAGCTGGGACGAGAACGGACAAACACTAAGCGAGCCCTGCGTGGGCCGACTGCAACCAGAGATTGCCAGGCCGGTTTTCCCCGCCTACGACCTCAGCCTGCAGTACCGGGTAATGGAGACATTAAGCGAGCAGACCGACATTCCCGCCCCGCAAATGCGTGGCCTGGAGATGGACCGCTCAGTACTGGGCGTACCTTTTTACATCATGAAGAAAACCGAGGGGCGCATACCCCCGGATATGCCACCCTACAACATGGATGGCTGGATGATGCACGAAACCTCGCTGCAGCAGCGCGAAAACCTCTGGAACGCCGGCCTGGATACCATGGCCCGGTTTCATCAGTTGGATCACCAGGCCCTGGGGTTCGACTTCATGGACCAGCCGAAACTTGGCGATACCCCGCTGGGCCAGCAACTGCAGTATTGGCAAAACTACCTCGAGTGGGCCATGGAGGGCCGCGGCCACAACATTTGTGAAACGGCCCTCAAATGGCTGTGGGATAACCAGCCAGACACCGAGATTACAAAATTGTGCTGGGGTGACTCGCGTATCGGCAATTTGATCTTTACCGAGGACTGCTCCACTGTCGCCGCCGTACTGGACTGGGAGATGGCTGTCCTGGGCAACCCCCTGCAGGACCTGGCCTGGTATTGCTACATCGACAATACCTTTGCCGACGGCCTCGGCCTGCCGCGACTGGAGGGCCTGCCCTCCTATGAGGCCAGCGTTGAGCGCTGGCACCAGGCCACCGGCTATTCAGTCGATGACTACGATTACTATACGGTGTTTGCGGGTATGCGCTATGGCTTGATTCTGTCCCGGATCATGGTGGCACAGTTGCAGGAAGAGGAGGTGCAAGGCAATTTCGCCTGTCAGCTGTTGGATCGCACACTCAACGCTGTTGCCTAATCTGTCCCGTAATGGGACTCAGTACTCTTTCAAACTGATAATGGCGGGTTCAGTCCGCCATTATCAGGTTGAAAGAGTACGAGGTGGCCATTACACTTGCCGTCCACCTGCCGGGACCGGGCCAAGGGGACAGGCTTTGACATCACAATTTGAACGTCGCACGGCTGAACTGGGCAGTGCCGAACAGGAACCGCTGCTGGCAGGCATCTGCCGCGGGGTGGAAAAGGAGAGCTTGCGCATCAGACCCAATGGCAAGTTGGCACAGACGCCACACCCAGGGGGCTTGGGTTCTGCCCTCACCCACCCCTATATCACCACCGACTATTCGGAAGCTCTGCTGGAATTTATCACCCCGGTAAGCACCAGCATCGATTCCACGCTGCAAACGCTGGACGACATCCATCGCTTTACCTATTCACATCTCGGCGACGAGTTACTGTGGGGGGCGAGCATGCCCTGCATCATGGAGGGGGATGACAACATTCCGGTTGCGCGCTATGGCGATTCCAATGTAGGCACCATGAAAACTGTTTACCGCTACGGCCTGGGGCATCGCTACGGGCGCTTGATGCAGACGATAGCCGGTATCCACTACAATTTTTCCATGCCGCAGGAATACTGGCCGCTGGCGCAGCGGGCAGATGGGAACAACGCGGATTTTGAGGACTACATTACCCAACGTTACCTGGGCCTGATCCGCAACTTTCGCCGCCACTCCTGGTTGCTGATTTACCTGTTCGGAGCCTCTCCTGCTGTGTGCAGAAGTTTTCTGCGCGACAACGACAAGCACACGCTGATACCTTTCGACGCCGAATCCAAAAGTATGCATCTGCCCTATGCGACGGCACTGCGCATGGGTGACCTCGGCTACCAGAGCAACGCCCAGAAAAATCTGGCGATTTGCTATAACAACCTCGACAGTTACGTAGAAACCCTGCACGAAGCCATTATCCAGCCCCACTCCGCCTATGAGGCCATCGGTACAGGGGAAGGCGCACATACGCGACAACTCAATACCAGTTTGCTGCAGATTGAAAACGAGTTTTACAGCCCGATACGCCCCAAGCGAGTGGCGAATACCGGTGAAACCGCACTGGGCGCACTGCGTCGGGGCGGAATCGAGTACGTCGAGGTGCGCAGCGTTGATGTCAACCCGTTCCAACCCCTGGGAATAGACGCGGAGCAGATCCGGTTTCTGGATATTTTTTTGCTGTACTGCCTGCTGCAGGAAAGCCAGGACTGTAACGATGCAGAACGGGAGAGGATGGCAGAGAACAGCTCGCGGGTTGTCAATCGGGGGCGCGAGCCGGGGCTGAAACTGCAAACGGCGCAGGGAGAGGTGTCACTGCAAACCGCGGCTACCGCCCTGCTTGAGGAAATGCAGCCGCTGGCAGCGCTGCTGGACCGGGCCAATGCGGGCAATCTGCACCAGGCAAGCCACCGGCATCAAATGGCCAAAATTAGCCAGCCGGAACTGACCCCTTCAGCCTTGATCCTCAAGCAGATGAAAGAACAGGGGCTGCCCTTCTTCCGCCTGGCCATGTCCTATAGCCAACGCTGGGCCGAACAGTACCGCGAACAACCGCTATCGGAAGAGCGCGCGGCGCAGTTCAGCTCGGCCTCTAGCGAGTCTCTGCGCCAGCAAGCTGCGATAGAGGCGGCAGATATTGTCAGTTTTGAAACCTATCTCCAGCGCTATTACCAGCAGTACGACAAACTCCTAAAGCACTAGGTAAGCTGTGAACTTCCTGGCACATTTCCATCTGGCCTGGCCCGATGAACACCTGGTGCTGGGTGGACTGGAGGGAGATTTCCACAAGGGCAGTCTACCCGGGACTTTGCCCGCCGCCCTGCAAGACGGGGTAGCCCTGCATCGCGCCATAGACGCCTACACCGACAGCCATGAGCAGGTGCAGGCACTGCGCGAAAACTTCCCCGCCGAGTTGCGACGCTTTGCCGGAATCCTGATAGACCTCAGTTTCGATCACTTCCTGACCCGGCACTGGGACAGCTTCAGCGACATGCCCCTGGCAAGCTTCAACGCCCGCATCTACGCCATTCTGGACAGACATTCAGCGCTTCTGTCCGCGAACGCTGCCAGCATGGCAGAGCGCATCCAGGAATATGACATCCTGGGGCGCTACCATCACTGGCAAGCGGTGCCCGAAAGCGCTGCGCGCATCGGCCTGCGTTTCAGGCGCGGTAATCCGCTGGCCGATACAGAAACTTTGCTGCAACCACTCATTCCACAGCTGGAGCAGGCATTTCTTAATTTTTACCCGGAATTAATAAGCTTCTGTCAGGCCCGTCGGCTCTGATATCATGTGCACTACGGTTTGCAGCCCAAGGGCGCCCATATCATGCTTGATAACTGCTCAAATAACGAAGAACGCTGGAACGCTGTCGAAGGCCTGTTACAAACCTGGTTGCGGGAGCGGCGCGACATCCTGGTCAGGTATACCGCCCTGGCGGCTACCCTGGACAAAAGTGACGATTCCAACAATCTTCAATCCGGCTTGCGCGCTTTGTGTCAGCTGTTGGTGGACTATGTGTCCGTGGGCCATTTTGAAGTATTCTACGAATTGATCCGCGAAGCGGAGGCTTTCGACGACGGCAGTGGCAAGCTCGCCAGCGACATCATCCCTAAGATCGGGGATACCACCGAGGTTATTCTCGGCTTCGATGAAAAATATCCCCTACCCGAAGGCACTGTAGCAGACTATACCGCCGACATGTCCCTGCTGGGGGAAGTGCTGGAACGGCGCTTCGAGTTGGAGGACGGACTCATCGCCGGCCTGCACAAAGCGCATGCCACCCTGGTGGCAATCCAGGGAGTCTGACCCGCGCTTTCACCGCGCCGCTGTACGGCCGGTCGCAAGACCCCCCGACTTTACCGGCGCTATTGTGTCGGCGCGATCTGCAGCAATTCCACGTCAAAGATAAGGGTGGCATTGGGTCCGATCATCGGCCCCGCGCCACCCGCACCGTAGGCCAGCTCAGCAGGGATAAACAACTGCCACTTGGAGCCCGCCGACATCAGCTGCAGGGCCTCCGTCCAGCCTGCGATTACCTGGGTAACACCAAAGGATACCGTGCTGCCGCGGGAATAGGAGCTGTCAAATTCGGTACCGTCAATCAAGGTACCGCTGTAGTGTACCTCCACAGTATCAGCTTCTCCCGGCATGGGGCCGTCACCGGCTTTCAACACCTTGTATTGTAAGCCGCTCTCCAGAACGACCACGCCGTCCTTAGTTGCGTTCTCCGCCAAAAACGCCGTACCCTCGGCGATATTTTTCTCTGCAACCTGTTGCACCTGCGTCTCCTGCTTGCTACTTTGCTTCTGCTGATAGGCCTGCATTTCGCGGCCGATTTCTTCCTTGCTCAATTTGGGCTGGGCACCTTCGAAAGCGTCTCTCAGGCCCGCATTGAAAGCGCTCACAACCAGAGGCACGCCATCGGCCTTGAGTCGCTCGGCCAGGCCATAGGCAATTCCGTAACTGAGTCGCTCCTCGGTGGTTTCCAGCACCAGCTCGTCCGCTGTTTCCACCGCGGTTTCAGTTTCACTTTCCGTGTCCTGTTGACCGCAAGCCGACAGCAGAAAAACTGCAAACAGGACTATCGCGTAGTAAATTTTCATCATATTCAGATCCAGAGTGTAAACGGGGGCTATAGTTCCTCACCCATTCGTCGCTGCTGTGCTTGTGCTCCATCGTTTCCCGGGAAACTCCTTCCCGCAAGGTTACCGCGGGCGCTAGTCTGCTATTCGTAGGCGACGCAGTACCAGTAGTATCCGGGGCTGCGGCTGAGTTTACGGACGGGAATGCGGGCATCTGTAAGCATTCATCCACGACCAGTACCGGTGTCGACCCCGCCGGATCCTTGAACCAGAGCGGTAGTACCGCGCCCAGCACCCGTATCATCAAGCACACACATGAAAATCTGCAAAAAAGCGAAAATCTCCACGCTGGAGCAAAATCCCGCAGCTATGCTACATTGTTAAGCATACTCAACACCAGTTACCAGAATTCCGCTGGTACTGGGGGAAATGCAAGTTGGGAGAAAGAGAAGAGGTTCTCCGCGGGTCTGCCTCCCTGCAGATTATGCCCAGTTCAAGGCCAAAAAGCATTGTTGTGGCTAACTCCAAGGGCGGTTGCGGTAAAACCACACTGGCCACCAACCTGGCGGCATTTTTTGCCAATAGTGGCAAAGCGACTGCCCTGGTAGATTACGATCCCCAGGCATCAAGCAGCCACTGGCTGAAGCTCCGCCCGGAGAGTGCCGCGCCTATCGTCGGCATCGCCGCATACACCCAGCCCGGGGCACAGGAGACTCGCAGCTTCCACATTCGCCTGCCGCGGGATATTCAGCGGGTGGTAATAGACACCCCCGCGGCACTTACCGGCACCCTGCTCTATCACCAGATTTCCGCCGCGGATCTGATCGTAATACCGATAGTACCCTCACCCTTCGATATTCACGCGGCTGAGAACTTTATCCACGAATTACAGATGTCGGGTGTGCTGCAGGAAGAGTCGAAGCAAATTCTGGTGGTGGCCAACCGGGTTCGGCAGAACACCGTTATGTTCAAACGCCTGAGCGACTAACTGCAAAACCTGGGTCTGCCGCGCGTCACCTATATCCGAGACAGCCAGCTCTATACCCACACCGCGGAACGGGGTCTGGGCGCCAGCGACCTTTCCAACGGCCAGGCGGCGAGCGAACGTAATCACTGGACCCGCATCGGCTCGTGGATAGAAAACCGGTTCGCCATCCATCAATCCCGCTGGGAAGCGGAGCTGGCCAAATCTGCGGACCAGCTAGCCAGGTACTGAAGCGGGTCCTGCAGCGGAGTCTAGTGTACCTCGTCACTCATATTGTAGCATTCAGAGCCTCCCTGCTGACCCCTTGGCGACTCGCTGAATGTTACAATATGAGTGACGAGGTACACTAGTTTCCCCAGGTAGCTTACAACATGGAATAGTCCCCGGCTTGCCGGTAGAATCCGCGCCGATGATCATATTGCGCAACATAAGCTTGCGGCGGGGCGGCAAAGTACTTCTCTCCGACGCCAACCTCACGATACAACCTGGCCAACGATTGGCGCTGATCGGAGCCAACGGCTGTGGGAAGTCCACTCTGTTTGCCTTCCTGCTGGGAGAACTCGGAGCCGACAGCGGTCATATCGAGGGCCTGGACACGCTTCGCATCGCCGCCATGGCCCAGGAAGTAGTGGCCAGCGAGCAAGGGGCGCTGGAGTACCTGATAAGCGGCAACCAACCGGTTTTTGCACTGCGCGAGGAACTGCACACGGCAGAGCTGGCTGGAGACTTTGCGCGGGTCGGCCAACTGCACAACGAACTTGAAGCGCTGGACGGCTATGCCATCGAGCGCCAGGCCCAGCTGATGCTGCTGGGCCTGGGTTTTACGGCTGAAGACTCACCGCGTTCATTGCGGCAGTTCTCCGGAGGCTGGCGCATCCGCCTCAATCTAGGCCGTGCCTTGATGAGCCCCTCCGACGTTCTATTGCTGGACGAGCCCACCAATCACCTGGATCTGGACGCAACCCTGTGGTTGCAGCAGTGGTTGCAGGCCTACCCGGGCACATTGATTCTGGTGTCACACGATCGTGAGTTCATCGACGCCACCTGTCAGCAAATTATTCACATGGAGCGACACAGTGTCATGGTCTACAAGGGCAACTACTCAGCCTTTGAAAGCCAGCGCGCGGAAAGACTGGCCAACCAGCAGGCGACCTACGCCAAACAGCAACGCCGGATCGCTGAGATTGATGATTTTGTGCGACGCTTTCGCTACAAGGCCACCAAAGCAAAACAGGCGCAGAGTCGACTCAAGGAACTGGAGCGCATGCAAAAGATCGCCCCGGCGCACGTGGATTCACCCTTTCATTTCAACTTCCCGGAACCAGAACGCGCCAGCGATCCCCTGCTGAGACTGGATGACGCCGACCTGGGCTACGGTTCGGAACCGGTTTTGCGCGGTGTTGACCTGCAATTGCGACCCGGCAGTCGCATCGGATTGCTGGGTAGAAACGGTGCCGGTAAGTCCACACTGCTGAAATCACTGACCGGGGAACTGCCCTTGCTGGCGGGGGAGCGCATGCTGGGGCCCCACAGTAAAATCGGCTACTTCGACCAGCACCAATTGGAAGCACTGGACCTGGACGCCAGTGCCGCACTGCACCTGCAGCGGCTGCGCCCAGACGCCAGGGAGCAGGAAATACTGAATTTTATCGGCGGCTTCAATTTTTCCGGGGACACCGCCACGGCGGCCATCCGAGCATTTTCCGGCGGTGAGAAAGCGCGCCTGGCGCTGGCGCTCACCGTTTGGCAGCGACCCAATCTGCTGATCCTGGACGAGCCCACCAACCACCTGGACATGGACATGCGACTGGCCCTGACCATGGCGTTGCAAACCTACAGCGGTGCCGTGGTACTGGTCACTCACGACCGCCACTTGCTGCGCAATACCGTGGACGAGCTACTCCTGCTGCACGATGGTCGGGTGGATGAGTACACGCAGGATGTCAGCAGCTATGAAAAATGGATTCTGAAACAAAATCCCGATGCTGCTCCGGCTCAAAAAGCCGAGCAAAGCAGCAGTCGCAAACAACAGCGGCGCGACGCCGCACATCAGCGCGAACAACTGAAACCGCTACGGCAAGCCATCACCCTGGCGGAGAAGGGACTTGCGCGCGCCGAGACCAAACTATCCGCACTGGAAGAACAGCTGGCGGATGCCGAGCTTTACACAGTAGGCCGCAAGGAAGAGCTGGCGGACCTGGTCTGGGAGCAGGGACGACTGCAGGCGGAGGCGGACCAACTGGAGGAGCACTGGTTGGAGTTGCACGAGGAGCTTGAGGCGTTGGAGCGAGAATTGGCGGAGTTTTAGCCGTGGGGCGCGAACTGGCCGCCCAGGGTGACCCGGTCACCACTGTCTTTGAAGACCTTCTGAAATCCCGCTTCCGGTAAATACGCTGCAGTGACTACGGGGGACGTAGCACGGTTTTCACCGTATTTACATTGCAGTCGAAGCGTGGATTTTCCCGGTGAAAACCGTGCTAAGTCCCCTATTTACCTGTCTAATTCTGTTTAATCAGTTCGGTTTTTTGTGCTCGAGTCAGGCTTTTTATCTCCGCCTCTCGCTGCAGCGCTTCGCCACGACTCTCACAGCCTGCCTGCCACACCAGGGTGACCGGGCGTCGACTGCGGGTGTAGCGGGCGCCGCCGTTCAATTCCCCATTGTGTTGCTGCAGCCGTCGGCCTACATCAGTAGCAACACCGGTGTAGAGGCTGCCATCGGCACACCGTAGCAGATATACCTGCCAATCACTCACCTCAGCAGCAGTTTGATTTGTTACTTTCTCCATCCGGTTTGACTGCGCAAACCGTAGCGCTGTAGAACTTGAGTCCCTGCACTTCCTGCCAGGCCTCCGCCTGCCAGTCATCATAGCGGGCATCGAGAAAGCCCGCGTCAGTAAAAGCCTGCAGAAAGGCTTCCTTTTGAAACGCTCCGGAGATACAGCCGCTCCACAATTGGGGATCCTGCTTCATGGACTCCGGAACAGTTTCCTCACAGACAATATCGGCAATTGCCAGCCTGCCTCCGGGGCGCAGTACGCTGAAAATGCCCGCTATCATTTTGCGCCGATCCTGCTCTGCCACCAGGTTCAGTACACAGTTGGAAATCACAATATCCACCGTTTCTGCGGCGACAATACTCGCCACGTCCTGGATAAATCCCTGGTGAAACTCCACGTTGGCGTAGCCAAGTTTCTCGGCCATGGGCGACTGGTAGCGGCGCGCCAGGGCCAGCATTTCGTCCGTCATGTCGATGCCGATCACCCGCCCCTGATCTCCGACAATCTGGGCTGCGATATAGCAGATCTTGCCGCCGCCACTGCCAAGATCCAGAACCACGTCACCCCTGTGAACATACAGGGAGGGATTCCCGCAGCCATAGTCCTTGTCGATGATTTCCTGCGGCAAGATTTCCAGCATGCTGCTGTCATAGCTGACCGGACAACACAGGGACTCCTGCCGGCACGCCGCCCCTTCTGCGTAACGTTCTTTTACTGCTGCCTCTACTGTCATTATCTGCCTCTCCCGAATTCCAATTAATTTCGCTGCCAGTCGTGAAACCTTGCTACCCAATCCAGCAGCCCTTCCGGCTTGTGCGCCTTACGCCATTCCCCAGCCGCAAATTTATTCGCCTCCGACAGGGTTGGGTAGACGTGAATGGTACCTAGAATTTTTTTCAACCCAATCCCCTGCTTCATAGCCAACACATATTCCGCCAGTAACTCGGCGGCATGATAGCCGACAATGGTAACGCCGAGGATACGATCCTTCCCTGGCGGAGTCAGCACCTTGATGAAGCCGTGATCCTCGCCATCGGCAATAGCGCGATCCAGATCCTCGATATCGTAGCGGGTGACCTCGCAAGCGACTGCCTGATCACGGGCATCGGTTTCGTTGAGACCAACCCGCGCCACCTCTGGATCGGTAAAGGTGGCCCAGGGCACTACCGAGTAATCAACCTTGAACTTGCGGAAGCTGCCGAACAGCGCGTTGACCGCTGCGTACCAGGCCTGGTGACTGGCCATATGGGTAAACAGATACGGTCCGACCACGTCACCACAGGCAAAAATGGTGGGAATAGTTGTCCGCAGATACTCATCCACCTGCAGGGTTCCCGTGGAGGTGAGTTCTATTCCCAGCTGTTCAAGCCCGAGGTCCTCCGTGTTAGCTTTGCGGCCAACCGCTACCAGCACCCGATCGAAGGGCAGGTTCCGCGACTCCCCGGCACAATCAAACTCCGCCAGGTTTTCACCGAGCTCGCTGCGAAAGCCCACCGCACGGTGATTTGTAAGTACCGTCACGCCCTGGCGCGACAGGGCGGCCTCCACCAGCGCGGCCACATCCCCGTCTTCGCGCGGCAGTATCTGCGGCGCCATGTCCACCAGGGTGACCTGGCTACCCAAACGGGCAAAACTCTGGGCGAGCTCGCAGCCGATCGGCCCTGCGCCCATCACCAACAGCCGGGACGGCAGTTCCTGCAAATCCCACAGGTTTTCAGAGGTCAGGTAATCCTGCTGCGCCAAACCGGGCACCGGCGGCACCAACGGCCGCGCCCCACTGGCGATAACGATATTGCGCGCACTGCGAACCTCGCCACCGATCTCTACCTCCCAGGGGGAGATGATGCGCGCATCGCCGCTGATGCAATTCACGCCCAACCCGGTGAAGCGTTCCACCGAATCGTGCGGCTCAATCCGCTGGATAATAGTCTGGATCCGATGCATAACCCTGGGAAAATCTACCCCGATACTAACCGGGGTGAGACCAAAATCCGGCGCGCGCCGCAGGTACTCGGCAATTCGCGAGGAACGTATCAAAGCCTTACTGGGCACACACCCGGTGTTCAGGCAGTCGCCGCCCATCTTGTCCCTCTCAACCAGACTGACCCGGGCCCGCACTGTCGCCGCAATCAGAGCCGCCACCAGCCCGCCCGAGCCGGCACCGATAACAATCAGATTGTCGTCGAAGCTGGGCGGCCGTGTGTAGGCTGCCATCGCCCGGCGATTGCGCAGGGCAGTTGTCAGCACCCGGGCCAACCAGGGGAACACGGCCAGCAAAACAAATGAGCCGAGCAATGCAGGTGAGAGAATGCCCGCCAGCCCCTGCAACTGCCCTAGCTGTGTGCCCGCGTTTACAAACACAGCGGTGCCCGCCAACATGCCCAGCTGGCTGACCCAGTAAAAGCGCCACAAGGTAATGGGCAGCACTCCCATCACCAGATTGATGACAAAAAACGGGAACAGGGGAACCAGGCGCAGACTGAACAAATAGAACGCGCCGTCTTTCGCAAACCCCGCATTCACCGCATGCAACTGGCGCTGGAACTTATCCTGCACCCAGTCGCGCAACAAAACACGCGAGACCAGACAGGCCAGGGTTGCTCCCAGGCTGTTGGCGAAAGACACCAGCA
>JAPUKZ010000001.1 GCA_027295405.1 Gammaproteobacteria bacterium | reverse complement strand
CTCAAGACTGTGCGTGAGGGCGGTACCATTACTGCCGGTAACGCGTCCCAGTTGTCTGATGGTTCCTCCGCCCAGGTTGTCATGGACGCCAAACTTGCCGAGCAAAAAGGCCTGGAGCCACTGGGTATCTACCGCGGTATCGCGGTTGCCGGTTGCGAGCCTGACGAGATGGGTATTGGTCCTGTTTTCGCGGTACCCAAGCTGCTCAAGCAGCATGGTCTCGGCGTCGATGATATTGGCCTGTGGGAGCTGAATGAGGCGTTTGCCGTGCAGGTTATCTACTGCCGGGATCAATTGGGCATTGACAACGACAAGCTCAATGTTAACGGTGGTGCCATTTCCATTGGCCACCCCTACGGCATGAGCGGTTCGCGTATGGTTGGTCACGCCCTGATCGAAGGCAAGCGCCGTGGTGTCAAGTACGTGGTCGTTACCATGTGCGTGGGCGGTGGTATGGGCGCAGCCGGCCTGTTCGAGGTCGCCTGACAAGATCGCAGGATTAAGCGGCGCCTCGAGGCGCCGTTTTTTTTCTGTAAAGTAGTGACAGCAGGGTGGGTGAACATATGAGAGCTTTAGTATGTAAGGAACTGGGTATGGCCGACAAGCTGTCCCTGGAAACTGACTGGCCGGTGGCGGAAGTCGGCGAGCATGAGGTATTGATCGATGTCAAAGCCGCGGGGCTGAATTTCCCCGATATCTTGATCATCCAGGGCAAGTACCAGATCCAACCGGAATTACCCTTTATCCCCGGCGGCGAATGTGCCGGTGTGGTCGAGGCGGTGGGCTCGGCGGTTACCGGGGTCAAACCCGGCGACGAGGTCATTTCCATGGGCGCCAGCGGCGGGTTTTGCGAGAAAATGGTCACCGATGAGTTCGCGGTGTTTCCCAAGCCTGAGGGCCTCAGCTTTCAGGAAGCGGCGGGTGTCTCCATCACCTACTTCACCTCCTACTACGCCCTGAAGCAGCGGGCTGAACTGCAGCCGGGGGAGACCTTGCTGGTGCTGGGTGCCGCGGGCGGTGTCGGCACCACCGCGGTAGAAATAGGCAAACTGATGGGCGCCAGGGTGATCGCTGCGGCCAGCAGCGATGAAAAGCTGGAAACCTGCAAGCAGCTGGGCGCTGACGAGTTTATCAACTACAGCACGACTTCGCTCAAGGATGCCATCAAGGAGCTGACCGGCGGCAAGGGTGTCGACGTGGTTTATGACCCGGTGGGCGGTGACCTCAGCGAGCAGGCCTTGCGCGGCATGGCCTGGAAGGGGCGCTTCCTGGTGATCGGCTTCGCTGCGGGCCCAATACCCAAGCTGCCGCTGAACCTGGCACTGCTCAAGGGCTGTTCCATCGTCGGGGTATTCTGGGGGCGCTTTTCCGGCGAAGAGCCAGAGGTGAATCTGCAGAATATTGATGAGCTGTGGGCACTGTTCAAAGAGGGCAAGCTGAAGCCGGTTGTGACCGACACCTTCCCGATCGAACAGTACGAGGATGCTTTCAACTGTATGGTAGAGCGTCGCGCCCGTGGCAAGGTGATTCTCAGCTTCTAGAAAGCCTCTGAATACTTTACCTGGAGCGGTTCCCCGCGCTAGCGCCGCCTGCCGGTGATCAGCATAGTCGCCAGCAGGAGCGCAAAGACACAGCCGCTGAAAATACTCGCGTAACCGGGATGCAGTGGGTACAGGGCGCCGGCGATAACCGGGCCGCCGACAAAACCGATAGCCGGGCTGGAAGCAACCAGTCCCGCCACGGCTCCCTGCTCATCAGTGCTGACTGCGAGCGATGCCGCGGCGGAAATACTGGGCATGGCGGTACCCAGTCCCATAAAGGCCATTCCCACCGCCAGTAGCGTGCCCAGCATCCCAATGCTATCCGTAATCCAGGTCGCCGTAGCCGCGGTATTCTGGCTCAGGCCACGAAGCTGCTGAAATCCGGTCCCCGGCGCAGGCAGTGTCCGCCGTCTACATTGATAGCCTGGCCGGTAATCCAGCGTGACTCAGGCCCGATCAAAAAGCGGGCCAGTTCGCCAACATCCTCTGGCTGACCGACGCCGTTCATGGGGGTATTGTCCACGTAGGACCGGTACACCTCGCTGTCCCGGGGAATGCCTTCCATCATTTCAGTTGCGATGAAGCCGGGGCGGATTGCGTTAAAGCGCACCTTGTCCTTACCGTACTCGTCGGCGGCATTGCGCATCATGGCCTCAACACCGGCTTTGCCTGCACAGTAGGCGTGGAAATAGGGGTGGGTGATGTGTCCCGCCAACGAGGACATGCCGACAAAGGAACCACCACCGGCAGCAATCATCAACGGCAAGCTGTGCTTCATGCATAACATGGTGCCCAGCACGTTGAGGTTGAGCACCCGCATGAATTCATCGGTGTCCACCGCGGCGTAGGGCATGGGCATGCCACCGCCTCCGGCGTTGGCGATGCAGCCATTGAGCGCGCCGGTGGGTGCCGCAGCCTCGGCGACCATGCGTTTTACATCATCTTCATCGGTCACGTCGCCACAGACAATTTGAATGCTGCCGCCGTGGGCGGCAGCGCTGGCAATAGTCTCGGCGGCGGCCTCGAGGCTGGCCCGGGTGCGCCCGGAGATTGTCACAGCCGCTCCATCTGCTGCCAGTCGGGCCGCACAGGCTTTGCCTATTCCAGTGCCCCCGCCGGTAACCAGTGTCGACAGTCCCTGCAGGTTTGCCTCAGACATCGGGTAATCCTCCCTCAAAGTGGGTCCACAGTGTAACCGTCAGCGAGCGACATGCAACGGCAACGGCGCGGATGTGGTTTAGCGTGCTGTACGCAGGTGGGGCACCCCCCGCGGTAGGTCAGGCCGTACCAACCGTACTGCACCCGAATGGCGGTTGGCCGCTTATTTCAGTTCAGAGGACGATTTACCCAGTACCCGTCTGGCGACAATCAGTTGCTGGATCTGTTGGGTCCCCTCGAAAATGTCCAGGATTTTCGAATCGCGGGCAAATTTCTCCAGCAGTTCATTCTCCCCGTAGCCGAGACTGCTACACATAGCCACGCAGCGCAGGGTAACCGCATTGCCCATTCGGCCAGCCTTGGCCTTGCACATGGAGGCCTCCTTGGAGTTGGGCATCTTGTTGTCTGCCATCCAGGCAGCCCGTTGCACCAGCAGGCGAGCGGCGTTCCACTCTGCCTCCATTCTGGTCAGCTCCGCTTCCAGCGAACTGGAGTTGATAGGGTTCTTGTCGAAGCTCAGCTCGAATCCCTCCCGGCCCAGAATCTCCCGGGTCAGATCCAGCGCGGCCCGCCCCACACCGATCGCCATGGCGGCGACAGGGGGGCGTGTGTTGTCGAAGGTCTGCATGACGCCACCAAAGGCCTTTTTGCGTTCTTCCGCGTTTTTGGCAACCTCCGGGTTGCCGAGAATATTGTCTTTGGGAATTCGGCAGTCAGAAAAATTGATGGCGGCGGTGTCGGAGGCGCGGATTCCCAGTTTGTGCTCGAGACGAGTCACCTCACATCCGGGAGTCCCTTTTTCCACCACGAAGGATTTTATCGCGGCCTTGCCCAGGGATTTGTCCAGGGTGGCCCACACGACCACTACGTCACAGTGCTCACCGTCGGTGACGAATATTTTCTCGCCGTTGATAATCCATTCGTCGCCATCCAGCACTGCTGTCGTGGAAATATTGGCAGAGTCCGAACCCGCACCGGGTTCGGTGATGGCCATGGCGGCATAGCGCCCACCAAACTTTTTCAGCTGTTCAGGTGTGGCTACAGCGCTGATGGCGGCGTTCCCGAGTCCGCGGCCCGGCAGTGACAGCATCAGGCCCACATCGCCCCAGCACATGGCTTCGTAGGCGGTTACGCTCAAGAGATTGGCACCGTTCCTGACACCCTTCGCGCCGGGATCTGACTTGGCGCTGGCGATGGGGCGGTTGCTGGAGAGTATTTTAGCCACCTCTTCCATCTCTTTGGGGTAGGTGTGCTCCTCGCGGTCGTACTTGCGCGAGTAAGGGCGCATCATGTGTTCAGCCATCATGCGCAGCTTGTCGAAGGTTTCCTGGTGCTTGCTACCTAGTTCCAGATTTATCATGGCTTTGATCCTGTGTGATCTTGTCAGTGGGCTGCTTTATCTCTTGTTTAGACGCTGAGGGCTCTTGTTTAGACGCTGAGGGCTCTTGTTTAGACGCTGAGGGCTCTTGTTTAGACGCGCTGAGGGCTCTGGTTTCAGACGCTGACAGCGCCTTCGAGGATACCGATGGCGCGCAGGTTGCGGTACCACATTTCAACCGGGTGTTCGCGGCAGAAACCGTGCCCACCCAGTAGTTGTACGCCGTTGGTGCCGATTTCCATGGCGTGCTCGGCGCAAAATATTTTGGCCAGGTAGGCTTGTTCGTGAAAATCCCCGCCGCGCTCGGCAGTGGCTGCAGCGCGCCAGGTCATCAGGCGCATGGCGTCCAGTTCGATGGCGATGTCCGCAATCATGAAAGCCACTGACTGGCGATGGGTAATGGGTTCACCGAAGGCGACCCGCTCATTACAGTACTCGGTCACGTAGTCCAGTACCGCCTGGCAGGTGCCGACGGCCAGGGCGCAGATTCCGAGCCGGGATAAATCCAGAAAGCGCTGGAGGTCGAATCGGCCATCGCCCAACAGGGCTTCTGCAGGAAGGTTCACATCAGTCAGGCTGAGGCTTGCCATCTCTATGGTGCGCAGCCCCATGTGCTGTTCCGGTTCCCGTTCCAGGCCGGCATACTCGCCGTCCACAATAAAGGCGGCGGGGCCTTCATTCTCAAGTTCTGCAATCACCAGCAGTAGCTGTGCGTCCAACCCCAGGGGAACCATGGTCTTGTTGCCATTGAGTACAAAGCCGTCGCCGTCCCGGCGCGCGCTGGTGTGCAGCTCGGTCGGCTCGAAAGTAGCGCGGGGCTCCATAAAAGCAATTGTGGCCCGGGTGACCGCTTCACCGCAAAACCGCGGCAGATATTGTTCCCTCTGGCTGTCGTTGCCCTGATCGATCAGGGTATTGACGAAGGCGAGCGGACTCAAGCTGCCCAGCGCCATGGACAAATCCCCCTGGGCGAGGTCTTCGGCGGTGAGAACATTGGACACTGGCGAGCGCTGCATACCAGCACCGCCCAGTGCCTCCGGAATCGGCATCAGCGACAGGCCGAGTTCCAGGATTTTCTCGTAGAAGCCCGCGGGGGTGACGGCGGCTTCATCGGCAGCCCGCGCCGGGGCGGCCATTTCTGCGGCGGCGAATCGTTGCACCGATTCCCGGGTCATGCGCTGCTCATCCGTCAGGGTGAGGTCAAACAGCAAGTCACTCATGGGCTGCTCCTGCGTGCAGATGTGTTAGGGGAAAACATCCAAGTTTACACAGCCGTCCGGATGAAATCTACCCTTAAGAATTAAATTTGAACTTAGAGTATGTTTCCTGATGTGCCACGATTGGGGTCGGGGGAGCCTCGGAATCCATGGAGAGCCTGCCCCGCTTTATCGGGTGCAACGATGGAGCCGTTGCCCTCCGATTCCTCATACCCCCCGACCCCCATCGTGCCACGCCGTGTTGCACGCCCCCCGGCGATGCCGTAACATCCCGCGCCAGAATTCACGAGTCCGGGATGCGCCCTGGCTCTTACTTCGGTGCAAAAACCATAGCTGAACCCGTTGCGAAAAAACGAGATGAAATCCAGTCATCTCGTTTTTTTTTGCCGGCAAAGCACGGGTACAAACCGCCGCAGTCGCTGTAAGGTAATAGGAGGCGGGTTTGTTCAGTCCAGCCATATTGGCCCTTGAGGATGGCAGCATTTTCAAAGGGCTGGCGATAGGTGCTGACGGCACATCTGTTGGTGAAGTGGTCTTTAATACGGCCATGACCGGGTACCAGGAAATTCTCACCGACCCCTCCTACGCGCGCCAGATTGTCACTCTCACCTATCCGCACATTGGTAACACCGGCACTAACGAGGAAGACGAAGAGTCCACTGCTATCTGGGCTACCGGTCTGGTGGTGCGGGACCTGCCGTTGCTGGCCAGCAACTTCCGCAATCAGCAATCTTTGTCAGATTACCTTCGCGCCAACAAACTAATCGCCATAGCCGATATCGACACCCGTCGCCTGACCCGCATTCTCCGCGAAAAAGGTGCCCAGAATGGCTGCCTGATGGCGGGTGCGGATCTGGATGAACAGGCAGCGCTGCAGCAGGCCCGTGCTTTTCCCGGTCTCAAGGGCATGGATCTGGCCAAAGAGGTTTCTGTGGCAGAAGCCTATACCTGGAGGCAGGGTTCATGGCAGCTGGGGCAAGGTTTCACAGAACGCGGCGACGATGAGCTGGACTACCATGTGGTGGCCTACGATTACGGGGTGAAGCGCAATATCCTGCGCATGCTGGTGGACCGGGCCTGCCGCCTGACCGTGGTTCCGGCCCAGACGCCCGCCGCCGAGGTCCTGGCCATGCAGCCGAACGGCGTGTTTCTTTCCAATGGTCCCGGTGATCCGGAGCCCTGCGACTACGCGATCGCGGCTATCCGGGAAATTCTGAACACCGGGATACCGGTGTTCGGTATTTGCCTGGGTCACCAATTGCTGGGGCTGGCCAGTGGCGCCAGGACCCTGAAAATGAAGTTCGGTCACCACGGCGCCAACCATCCGGTGCAAAACCTGGCAGATG